>NZ_RZOJ01000204.1:0-10358 GCF_003998845.1 Mesorhizobium sp. M4A.F.Ca.ET.022.05.2.1
CGTCGGGGCCGGCACGCCGCTCTCGGTGCTGCAGGAGGCGGCGGCCGCGCATGCGCTCGATCCCGGCATCGACCTTGCCGCGCGCGGCTCCTGCACCATAGGCGGCATGGTTTCCACCAATGCCGGCGGCATCATGGCTTTCCGCAACGGCACGATGCGCCATCGCGTGCTCGGCCTCGAGGCGGTGCTGCCCGACGGCAACGTGTTTTCCGACCTGACGCGGGTGCTGAAGACCAGCGCCGGCTACGATCTGAAGCACCTGTTCATCGGCGCCGAGGGCACGCTTGGCATCGTCACCCGCGTCGCCTTGCGGCTCGATCCGGTGACGGGCGCCAGCGCCACGGCACTGGTCGGCGTGCCGGACGCGGCCAGCGCGCAGCGCATCGTGCGGCATTTCCTGGAGCGTACCCAGACACGGCTCAACGCCGCCGAAATCCTGTGGCAGCGTTTCGCCGCCGCCATGAACCGGATGCTCGGCTTCGCGCCCGGCCAGTTGCCGCTCGATGCCCCTTGCCTGCTGGTGCTCGAGCTTGGCGCCGACAGCGTCGAGGCCGCGCGAGAGGCATTGGAGGATGGCCTAGCGGCGATCTGGGAGGAAGCCGGCATCATCGACGGGCTGGTCGCCAGTTCGGTCTCGCAGGCCGGGGCGATCTGGCGGCTGCGCGAGGAGACCGAGATGATCGAGCGGATGCACCATCTGCCGCCGTCCTTCGACGTCTCGGTGCCGGCCGGCGCGCTCGATGCCTATGTCCAGCGCATCGAAACCGGGCTGAAGCGCATCGACGCGACTTACGCGCCTTATGTGTTCGGTCATCTCGCCGACGATAACCTGCACATCTCGATCAACACCGACGGGCCGGTTTCGGACGCGCTGCACGAGGCGATCGAGGACGTGCTCTATGAGGGCCTGCAGGCAAGCGGCGGCTCGTTCTCGGCCGAGCACGGCGTCGGCCTCGACAAGCGCGACGCCTATGAGCGCCACGCCGATCCGGTCAAGCAGGCGCTGGCGAGGGCGATCAAGGGGATGATCGATCCGGCTAATGTGATGAATCCGGGGAAGATAATCGCGGGGGAGTGAGGCTGCACCCCCACGAAAGTGGGGGAGAGCGACTATCTGGGGTCGCTGGCGCTCGGCGCCCGTGGCTGTCTGGTCGGACGGGCCTGAATCTATGGCCTCGGCGCCGGCGGCGCGACCGCCATCAAGATCCTGCGCAAGGAGCTATCCGCCACCATGGCGCTGACCGGGACGCGGAGCATCGAGGAGATCGACGCGAAGGTGCTGGACTAAACACTTGGGCCGTGAACTCACAATGCGGAATGGCCGGATAGGTGGAAAGCGGACTTGGGATTTGTGGAAAGCACTCATGGCGTGTGCCATGCTAGAACCACGGTCATCGAGAGTGGTCCATGCATGAAGTGGGAACAGGTAGCATCGGATTTCGCCTGGGACGGATCATGGCGAGACATCTACGTTCTGAACACGTCTGAGTCGGATTGGCAGCGCGTCTGGGACATCCTCCGCGAATGGAGCCCGCCTGCTAATTTCAGTGTCTCCGGCAACATCGAGTCGATGCTATTGGGGGTCGAAGCGGCCCTGGACAGCGAAACAGCCAGCTTACTGTCTTTTTACGTCGGGCCAATCCAGCTTGCATGTCACTTCTTCAGCACCGTCGAAATTGAGTTCGACTTCGATCCAAGGCAAGTCAGCGGAATACCCGAGGTTGAGCAGCTTGAAGGTTTTATGCGATTGCTCGGTGACGCTATTGAGAAGCAGGTAATTCTCACGCAGGAAAATGATCAGGAGGCTATCATCGCCCGCTACTCTCCCGATCTTGAGAGTGTGGTTTGGACTGCACTTTCATAGCCGAATGTTTGCAACGGGTTGCGTCGACGGGTGCAGATCACTGTCTCGGTCGATCAGGCAGTGGGCTCACTGGCTACTCGCACTGCTGGCGCGGGCCGCCGTCGTAGGGCTGGTAGCTGTTGTCTTCCGGCCGGTAGGAGCGATAGCGGCTGAAGCAATAGTCGACATGGTCGGCGGAAACCCCGCCTGAGGCGCCCTCGCCCCACGCTTCCTCGTCCGGCCAGCTCTGATAGGTGCTGCCTTCCATCGAGGCGGCCTCCACCGAGTTGTCCCGCACCTTGACGTAGCCCTCATCGGCGCCGCCCGCATCGAGATAGGGCGACATGCAGCGCCGCTGCTCGCCGCTGTAGGATCTGTAACTGTTGTCGTCAGGACGATAGGAGCGGTAGCGGCTGGCGCACCATTCGAGATGGGCGGCCGACAGTTCCGCGGCCTGCGCGCTATCCTCGCCGGCGGCCAACGCCTCGCCCTGCCCGTCGCCAGCCTGCGGCTCGATCGAGGCGGTCACCTCGGGCCCGATCTCGGGTTTCGCGGCATCGGCAGGCTTGGGATCGGCCGGAACCGGACGGGCGGCAACACGCTCGAGAGCCTGCTTGGCCGCGCCCACCGGCTCGGCGTTCCTGGTCCAGAGCTCGGCCACGCTTTGGCTCGGGGAGACCGTGCCGACCGGCTTGGCGGCCAGCAGCCAAGTGGCGAAGGCCAGGCCGCTGGCGAAAACCGTCAGGGTCAGACCGAAGCCGCCCAGAATTCCCAACAGAGCTTTCACGCCACGCTCCCTTTAGCCCCCGCTGATAGAAATGCGGAGCCGTGTGGCTGGTTCCAACGAGACGCGAAGGGGGCCCTCGCCGCAAGGCGGGCGGCCGTAACCTGGCTTGGGAGATGACGGGAACCAAGCCCTCGAAGGTTGGCTACCCCACAACCTCCCGATAGGCCCTGACCATGCCATCCTGCCCGCGAATGCGCCACGCCTCCCCGTCCCGGCCCTCGATCGCGCACGATGCCAGCGGTACCTTGCCGCCGCCTTCGGGCAGGTCGATGACATAGGTGGGATTGCAGATGCCCGAGAGGCGCTGGCGCAGCGCGCTCACCAGCGCCTGGCCTTCCGCGATCGTGGTGCGGCGGTGCGCCATGCCGCGTGCCAGGTCGCCATGGTGGAGGTAATAGGGCTTCACGCCAAGCCGGTACATCAGCTCCCGGCAGAGTTCCTCCAGCACCTCGACACTGTCGTTGACGCCTTTCAGCAAAACGCTCTGGTTGAGCAGCACGAAGCCCGCCTGCCTCAAGGTGCGGCAGGCCGCTTCGGTGGCGTCGGTGATCTCCCGCGCATGGTTGAAGTGGGTGACCACCGTCACCATCAGCCGACCCTGCAGGGCGGCGACCAGCTCTGATGTGATGCGCGAGGGCAGCGCGACGGGCACGCGGGTGTGGATGCGCAACAGCCGCACATGCGGGATCGCCTCGACGCGGGCGCGGATTTCGCTGAGCGCCTTGTCGGGCAGCGACAGCGGGTCGCCGCCGGTCAGGATCACCTCGCGGATCTCTTCGTGCTCGGCGATATAGGCCAGCGCCGGCTCCAGCGCCTCGCTTGTGTAGCCACGTCCGATCGATGTCAGCGACTCCTTGCGAAAGCAGAAGCGGCAATAGACGGCGCATTGATAGGTCGGGAACAAAAGCACCCGATCGGCATGGCGGTGCGTCAGCCTCGGCACCGGGCTGTAGGCATGGTCGGCGATCGGATCGTCGAGCTCGCCTTCCGCCTCGACCAGCTCTTCCGGCGACGGGATGACCTGCGCGCGGATCGGATCCTGCGGGTCGTTCCAGTCGATCAGTTCGAGATAGGGTCTTGGAATGCGCACCTTGTGGTTCGCTGCGGCTTCCTGAGCGGCCGCGCGCTCGGCGCGCGACAGCGGCAGCGCGGCGAGATCGCGCACATGGCGCACGCCGGCGCGGACGTCGTCCTGCCAGGATGGATCGGCGGCGCGCTGATCGCTTGCGGCCACGTCGTTGAGGTTGGCGTCGGTCGTCATCGGGAGTTTCTCGGTAGCGTTCGCGCGGAGCTATCGAGCGTATGGGCGGCCGGGTCAACTGCCTGTTGCCGCCGTCCGTCGATCGTCGCGACCCTTGGCGCCCCCCTGCCCGGCCAGTCATTTCCCCACATGGGGAGATTGGCAGCTTCGCCGGCGTAACCCACGGCGGCCAAGCCACGACCAAGCCGGGTGGAAAATACCGCCGCCGAAACCGACCTATCCTTGGAGAAAAAGAATTATTTTCACGCTGCGCCTTGTCTGCAAACCCACAGGGCTCTATGTTGCAAGTATCGATCTTGCTTGTTGAACCTTGTTCTGGCGCAATCCGCGCTCTCAGCGATCTTCCTCTCAAAATCGATCTGAAAAGTTTGCCGCGCAGGCTGTACGGCGAGCAATTTTTCTATGGCTGATTGAAAGGAAATCGTCATGAATACTGGAACGGTAAAGTTCTTCAATGCAACCAAGGGCTTCGGCTTCATCGAGCTGGGCAACGGGCAGCCGGATGTCTTCGTGCACATCTCGGCCGTCGAGCGCGCCGGCATGGGGTCCCTCGTCGAGGGGCAGAAGGTCAGCTTCGAAATCGTGAAGGACAGCCGCAACGGCAAGAGTTCGGCCGAGAACCTTCAGGCCGCGTAGACAGATTGCGCTTCTGGTCTTTGACCACGGATGTACTGGCATCGATCATCGAGGCGCATGGGAGAGGCCGGGTTTCGCCCGGCCTTTTTTCTTTTTCATGATTGGAGACAGTCACATGCAGCACCAGCCGATACCCGAAGGAATATTCAAGCCGAAGCCGACAGCCATCGAAACGAAGCAGGACGCCACGACCAGGGCGGCCCGCCAGATCATCGATGGCGAAGCGGCCGAACGCGAACGAAAGACCGAACGCTTGAAGCAGGCCAGGCTTGCCATGCAAGCGGTCGAGGCCGCCAGCCCCGCGGCCAGGTCGCCGGCGAAAAAGCGAACCGGCCGGCGCAAGCAGGCCTAGTGGCGCGAAAGCCGGCGCCGAGGTTCCGTGCCACGAACCATAGGTGTTTGAGCAAAATGGTATTAATCTGCGCAGGCTGGGCTTCGGGGCAGGCCAATGGATTTCGGCGCAGGCCATGGCTACCTTCTCATCGGCGGCCTCATCCTGGTTGGAGCCGGGCTGCTGATCCTATCGCTGATCGTCAATCTTCGCGTGGCGCACAGCGTGCGCGAAGACGTGCGCCATCGTGAAAAGCTGCTGGAATATTACCGGAACATCTTTTCGCAACTGGGCGTGATCCTGATCGGCATCGGCGTCTCGCTGTTCATCTTCTTTTTCCAGCAGAACTATCAGGATCAGCGCAAGCGCGAGATTGAGCTCCAGCAGGTCATGGCAAGGCTGGCGGCGCGCATTGCCCGCGGCGCCCCGGTCGTCGAAACGCTCGGCGAGTTCGACGACGTGCTGGATATTGGCGGCGCCTATGTCGATCCCGAACTCGGCGGAAAGAACGGCGCGATCAGCGCGCAGGGAACCGAGCTCGGCAAACAGGTCGGCAAGATCCTGCTGGTCGAACGCGACGTCGATGTGCAGTCCTTCGACATATTGAACCTGTCGCGTGATTTCGAAACGACGTTCATTGTCAACGAACTCGACCCGACGCTGTGGTTCAACATCGTGCGGGACGAGAGCGAGATCAAATATGCCAGCACCCAGCTCGCCCTCGACTACAAGGACCTGCAGGAGGCGATCGGCGATGAGCCGATCGAGCTTGCTGTAGCCAATTCCGAAAAGGAACGGAAGATCAAGCACGAGGTTCTCGACATCCTTTACGATGCCGACCTGCTGCGCCAGCGCAGCAGGCGATTTCTCGCCCGCGCCTGCTGGCTGTTCAGCAAGGGGCGTGGCTTCGTCACCCTTGCCCCAGCCGAGCAGATCGAGGCCGATGCCGGTTCACAGCAGGAATGGATCGAGCGATCGAAACCGCTGCTGACGCAGTCAAAGTCCGGCAGCGGCGATTGCTTCAAGCTGCTGCACTACGGCCAGGCCTCCTGAGCTGATGACGAGCGGGCAAGGCGCACCGCATCAATGGAATTTTTGGCGGGACGCTAATATACATGGGTGCTCGACTGAGCAGCGTCCGCCGAATGCCATGCGAAGGTTCATCCTCACGGCAATATGTATCGCCGCCGCAACGGGCGCGAACGCCCATGACTGGTACGAAGACAAGATCGACCCGCTGACGAAATTCAAGTGTTGCGGTGGTCATGATTGCCGCGCCATACCTCCATCTTCGGTGCGGTCCAGAATTGACGGCGGGTACACTTACCTGCCGCATAATTTCACCATCCCACGGGAGCGTGTACAGGAATCCCCGGACGGCCAATTCCACATCTGCGAGAATACCTACGTCATAACCCATCAGCCGTATCTGCGCTGCTTTTTCGCACCGCGTGTCAAAGTCTCTCTGCTTCTCCCACGTTGAGGCCAATACTGCGCGTCGCGGCGGCCCGGATCGACATCGGCGGGCAATTGGCAACCTTCCCGTCGCATCCCCTTCCTGACGACCAGGATCGATGAAACAGCATGTCCGGGACTGCACACCTAATGCGGTCAAGCCAACGGCGCCGCGCCTCGCCGCTCCAGCGCGGTCTTGCGGATGATTTCCGCGATCTCCGGGCTGCTGCTGCACAACATCTGGAAATCCGCCGAGTGCAGTGACAGCAGTGAGACCGCCGTTGCGGCGCTGACAGTCGCCATACGCGGTTCGCCGCTGATCAGCGCCATCTCGCCGAAAAAGGCTCCAGGGCCAAGTTCCACCGGGTTCGACATCGCGACGCTGACGCGGCCCTCCACGACGAAGAACATCTGATCGCCGGTCTCGCCTTTGCGGCAGATCACGGCGCCCGCCGGCACGATGCGGGGCCTTAACGCGCGCACGATCTCGACCAGCACGGCCGGGCCGAGCTTCTGAAACAACGGCACGGCGGTGACCAATCGCCAATTACGGACGAAATCCTCGCGGCGAACTTCCTGATAGAAACCGGTGGCAAGAATGCCGGCCCAGAGCGCGAAGATGCCGATGCCACTCATCATGACCAACCCGGCAAGGACGCGGCCGGCGAAGCTTTGCGGAATCTCGTCGCCATAGCCGGTGGTCGACAGCGTGACCACCGCCCACCACATTGCCTGGGGGATGCTGCCGAACCTTTCCGGTTGGATGTCGCGCTCGATGACATAGGCCGCGAGCGCGACACCGAACAGAACGACGCCGAAGAGCGTGGTGACGCCGATCAGATTGCGCGCTTCGTTGGCCAGCACCCTGCCCAGGACCGGGAAGAAGGTCGAGTCGCGCAGCGGTTTCAGCAACCAGACGGCACAGTAGAGGCTGCGGTCGGGCGTGCCGACGAGCAGAAATGCGGCGAGTGGAACCACGACCGCGAGCACATCGATGGCGATTTCGGGCGTCCTGTTCCGCAGGTCTCCCGCCCGGCGCTTGAGCAGCGTCCCAGCCAGTTGCAGAAGATAGGCGCCCCAAATGACAGCGAGCACGGCCGCCAGGGCCAGTCTGCCGCGCCCGGACAGGTCCGGTATCGTCAGCGCAGCCACCGCCAGAAGCCCAGGCGCAGCCAGCACCGCGTTGAGCGGCGCGTAAATTCTCAGGAAAGGCAGTACCGACATTTTATGCCCACGAGCCGCTACCACCTGCAAAATAGAATGCCTTCAAGGCAAGCGCAAAGGTGCTTGCTATCGCTGCTATGTGCATCACCAACGGCGACCTATCTTGGCCAATCTAGTCGGCGACGCGCCGCAGCGTGCCGAGATGATTGTCGTCGAGGAACTCGATGGTGATCGTCGACGCCTTGCCGTCGGGGCCGACGACGAAACTGACGCCCGTCGGCCTGTCCGGCATTTCGGCATCGGGGTAGATCAGGAACAGGTCGCCGTCGAAATGCGTCAGGGAATAGGACCGGGCGCTGGTGGGGCCGACCCTGAGGACAAGGCCGTCTCCCGCGCTCGACACGTCCGCCTGGCCTATGAAGTCGTTGGCGTAGCGGCCGGCATAGGCACTGGCCGGCCCGGCCGGCCTTGCCGGAGACGGCGGCGCGGCAAAGGTGGCCTTGGCCGCCTCGACCACCGGACCGAACATGCCGGCATAGATGCCGTCCCACGCATTGACCCAATCCTGCTCGACAGCACCGTCGAAGACGAGATCGGCGAAACTGTCGGACAGTCCCTCCGGCACGCCTGTCGGGAAGGCGTTGGCGAGGATGACGATGCCGAGCTTCTCCTTCGGGAAGATCGTCACCAGGGTGCGCGCGCCGACGCTGAAGGCGCCCGCATGGCCCCAACTCAAACCGTGCCGGCCGAATTCGACGTTCCAGCCGAGGCCATAGAAGGATTCGCCGCCGGAGACGGGGTTCCTGCCCCGCGTCATCAGCGGCGCATGCGTCTGGGCCAGCGCGTCGGCGGCAATCAGCGTCTTGCCGGCATGGGCCCCGTCGCCCAGCACGAGGCGCACCCATTGCGCAAGATCGCGCGCGGTGGAGCTGACGCCGCCGGCGGGCGCCTGCGCGTCCGGATCGCGCTCGATCTTCGCCGCCCAGGCGCCATCGACCCTGACGTGGAGTGCTGCGCGATCGGGGTGCTTGAGGAAATCCGCATGACGCGAGCTGGTCGAGGCCATGCCGAGCGGTCGGTAGAGCTTTTCCTCGGCCACGTCCTCCCAGGATTTGCCCGTCGGCATTGCGGCGGCGACGGCACCCTCGGTCAGTCCGAAATTGCTGTAGGAGTAGCCGGCGCGAAAGCTCGATGATGGCGGCACGAAGCGCAGGCGGTGCAGTATCTCGGCACGGTCGTAGCCGATGTCCTCGAGGTCGTCGCCGGCGGTGCCCGGAAGCCCGCTGCGGTGCGAAAACAGATCGCGGATGGTGAGTTGGCTGGTCGGATAGGCTTCGGCGAGGCGGAACGCCGGATCGAGGTCGGCGATCTTCGAATCCCAGGACACGATGCCGTCGCCGACCAGCGCCGCCACGACGGTGGCGGACACCGGCTTGGAGAGGGAAGCGATCTGGAACACCGTGTCGGCGTCCACGGTCTCCGGCTTGCCGGCCTCGCGATGACCAAAACCCTTGAGGAAGATCACCTTGTCGTCGTGGACGACGGCGATGGCGAGACCGGGCACGCCACCGTCGGCGACGGTGGCCTCGGCGAGCGCCTCGAGCTTCGCCAAGGCGGCAGCGATGCGCTCGGGTGTGACGGGATCGGCCGGCGCCACCTGCGGCCAAAGCGCCAGGACGGCGATGAAGGCCCCAATCGTCAAATGATAGAGATTGCGACCAAGCCGCATCACGCGCCTCCCTTCCCTGCATTCATCTCACGATTGTACAGGCGGGCGCCGGAGGGGCCAAGGGTTGCGCCCACCGCGAGCGTCGCGCCTCGGCCCCCTCACCTCTCGAACTTCCGGATCGCCTCGGCGGTCACCGGCGTGAAGAAATTGACGAGGTTGCCGTCGGGGTCGCGGAACAGCAGCGAGCGGTTGCCCCAGGGCATGGTGGTCGGCGCCTGCACCAGTGAGCCGGCGATGCGGTCGGCAAGCCGCCGGTAGTCGGCGTCGACATCGGCGACGCGGAACTCGATGATCGCCGTCTGGTTGGCCGCCGGTCGCGCGACATGGTCGCCACCGAAGAGCTGCAGCGTACGCGTGCTGCCGATGGCGAGCGTGCCGGCCTCGGTGGTCAGCTCGGCGAAATCGTCGGTGTAAAGCGTCAGCAGGGTGCCGGTCACCTCCTCATAGAAGGCGACCAGCCGCCTGACGTCGGCGGTGATGATGCGGGTCGAAACGAAATTCATGAGTTTTCTCCATCGGATAGCCGCGGAGTCTTCTCCGTCGGTGCCAGCGCCTGTTGAGGCGCCCTGTGCCGACTTGTGGACCAGGCCTGTTGCCAGCATAGTGGCAGCAGGAGACATGCCTTGCGCCGCGCCGACAGACTGTTCCAGATCATCCAGATCCTGCGACGCTCGACCGACCCGATCACCGCCAGCCGGATCGCCGAGGAGCTCGAGACCTCGCGCCGTTCGGTCTATCGCGACATCGCCGACCTCATCGGCCAGCGCGTGCCGATCCGGGGCGAAGCCGGCGTCGGCTACGTGCTGGACCGCGACTACGACATGCCGCCGCTGATGTTGACCCCGGACGAGCTTGAGGCGGCCGTGCTCGGCGCGCAATGGGTGGCCGACAAGGGCGATGCGGTGCTGGCGGGCGCGGCGCGCGACCTGATCGCCAAGATCGCCATCGCTGTGCCCGAGCGCCTGCGCCCGTTCGTCAGCCACCCCAGCGTCGGCGCGCCGCTCAGCCGGGCGAGCCTGCCCGACGGGCTTGATGTCGCGCGGGCACGCGCATCGATCCGCACAGGCCACAAGATCCGCATCCGCTACCGCAACGAACGCGACGAGGACAGTGAGCGCGTCGTCTGGCCGACGATGATCGGCTATGCCGAAA
>NZ_RZOJ01000205.1:0-10335 GCF_003998845.1 Mesorhizobium sp. M4A.F.Ca.ET.022.05.2.1
GGTGGCGTATGATGCGCGCCGCTGCCGCCGCGATGCTGCGATCGGGCAGCCGGCTGATCGCCGACAGGCGCGCCAACTTCGCCGTCATGGCGGCGCTGAGCGCGCCGGTCGCGCTGGCGCTGACAGCCTTCGCGGTCGACGAAGGCGCGCTGTTCAACGAGCGCCGCGCGGCACAGTCGATCGTCGATCTCGCGGCGATCACCGCCGCGGCCAACATCAACAATGCCGAGAAGGCGGTGCTGACCACGCTGAAGGACAACGGCTTCAACTCGGTCGCCGTCCAGAAGCAGGGGACGATCATCGAGCCGACGGCCAGCAAGGCGGTCGTCCAGGTGGTGCCCGGCCGCTATTCCGGCGTCAGCGCGATCGCCGCCGGAAGCCGTTTCGAGGCCGGCAAGCTGCCCTACAACGCCGTGCAGGTGTCGCTGAAGAAGAAGGGCACGCTCTATTTCGGCGCGATGATGATGAAACCGCCGGTGATCGGAACGACGGCTACCGCCAGCGCCCAGGCGGAAGCCGCGTTCTCGGTCGGGTCGCGGCTCGCCAGCCTCAATGGCGGCGTCGTCAACGCGCTGCTCGGCGGGCTGCTCGGCACCAACATCTCGCTCAGCGTGATGGATTACAACGCGCTGGCATCGGCCGATATCGACGTGCTTTCCTTGACCGACGCGTTGGCGACGGAACTGCGGCTGACGGGCGTGAGCTATTCGGACGTGCTGGCTTCGAAGGCCACCATCGGCCAGATCGCTACAGCCATGGCCAATGTCCCGGGGCTTGACCGCACCTCCAAGCTGGCACTGCAGACGATGGGCGCCGGCGCCACCAACACGGTCAAGATCCCGCTCAGCCACCTCATCGATCTCGGCTCCGTCGGCAGCCTCGGCGTCGGCCAGAAGCCGGCGGGGCTTACCGTCGCGACGAGCGCCATGAGCATGGTGACGGCGGCGGCGGCACTTGCCAACGGCACCAGCCAGGTACAGGTCAATCTCGGCGCGACGATACCGGGCTTGACGTCCACCACGCTCAGCATCGCCATCGGCGAGCCGCCACAATCCTCGCCGTGGCTGAAGGTCGGCGAGGCCGGCACCGTGGTGCGCACCGCGCAGACCCGCATCAAGCTGAATGCCAGCGTCGGCCTCGGGAACGGGAACAACGGCGGCGGCTACGGCAATGGCAACGGGAGCGGCAACGCCGGCACGAATTTGGGTGGCGGCATCAAGCTGCTCGCCGTCAACCTGCCGCTCAATGTCGAGGTGGCCTATGCCGAAGCAAAGCTCACCGACGTAAGTTGCCCGACCGGGCGTCCCGACAGCCTGAAGGTCACGATCGCGGCACAGCCCGGCGTCGTCGCCGCGCACCTTGCCGACACCAACGCCAGCGGCTTTGCCGACTTCACCAAGCCGCAATCGTTCAGCGACGCCGAAATCGCCGACGTCAGCGTCAAGCTTTTGCTGGTCAACCTCAGCCGGCTGCAGATCAACGGATCTTCGGCGTTCTCGGTCACCAACATGGCGCCGACGAACCTGACGTTCAATGCCACCGAGATCGCTGCCAAGACGATGAAAACAGTGTCGACGAAGAACCTGACGCAGTCGCTCTCCACCTCGCTGGTCAACAACCTGTCGCTGTCGGTCAAGGCGCTGGGCGCCGGGCTCGACGTCACCGCCCTGCTCAGCACCGTGAAGCCGGCGGTGGTGACGGTGCTCAACGGCGTGACCGCGCCGGTCGACAACCTGGTCTACAACGTGCTTGGCGCGCTCGGCGTGCATGTCGGCGAAGCCGATATCCGGGTGACCGGCGGGACCTGCGGACGCTCCGTGCTGGTGCAGTAGCCGTTAGCCTGCCTGTCCGATAAAACAAGCCAGCGGCGGTAAGGACAGCGCATCCTCCTGGATCGTCGCGCTCGCGCCGAGATCAATCGCTTCAATAGGCCCTAGCTCCGGCGGCAGTGTCCAATTTGCCGGCTCGCTGGCGAAGTTGAAAACGCAGACTAGCCTTTCACCGCCTCCCTCGCGGACGAATGCAAGGACATCGCCTTCGGCATCCAGAAAGCGGATCGACCCGCCGACAAGCGCCGAGTGCCGCTTGCGCAAGGCGAGCATCGCCCGATAGGCGGCAAGCACCGATCCCTCCTCGCCGTTCTGGACGTCCACGGCGCGGGCGCGGTGGCTGGCCGGCACCGGCAGCCAGGGCCTGCCGGTCGTGAAGCCGCCATTGTCGGCGCCGTGCTCCCAGGCCATCGGCGTGCGGCAGCCGTCCCTGCCCTTCACGCCTGGCCAGAAGCGGATGCCGAGAGGGTCGCGCAGATCCTCGAAGGTGAGTTCCGCTTCCTCCAGGCCGAGTTCCTCACCCTGATAGAGGCAGATCGAGCCGCGCAGGCAGGCGAGTAGCGCGATCGAGAATTTCGCCACCCTGTCCGGCTCGCCGCCCGGCCGCGTCCAGCGGCTGACATGGCGCACGACATCATGGTTGGAGAACGCCCAGCAGACCCAGCCGTCGGCGACCGTGCTTTCGAAGGCCTCAACGCAGCCGCGTATGTGCGCCGCCGAGAATTGCGGCCCGAGCAGGTCGAATGTGTAGCACATCTGCAGCCTGTCGCCGCCGGAGGTGTAGGCGGCGAGCGTCCGCAGCGAACGGTCCTCGTCGCCGACCTCGCCGACCGCGGCGCGGTCCTGGTACTCGTCGAGCAGCGCGCGGAAGCGGCGCAGGAAATCGAGGTTCTCCGGCCGCGTCTTGTCGAACAGATGCTCCTGGAAGGCATAGGTGGTGGTGGCGCCGTTGATGCCGGCGACGCTTTCCGCCAGAGGCGGGTTGTCGCGCAGCCAGCGGTCATGGAAATAGTAGTTGACCGTATCCAGCCGAAAGCCGTCGACGCCGCGCTCCAGCCAAAAGCGCACCGTGTCGAGCACCGCGTCCTGAACCTCCGGATTGTGGAAGTTGAGGTCGGGCTGGGCGGCGAGGAAATTGTGCATATAGTACTGCCGGCGAGTGGCATCCCACTCCCAGGCCGGCCCGCCAAACAGCGACAGCCAGTTGTTGGGCGCATTGCCGTCGGACTTGGCATCGGCCCAGACGTACCAGTCGGCCTTCGGGTTGTCGCGGCTGGCGCGGCTCTCGACGAACCATTCATGCTTGTCGGACGAGTGGGAGATCACCTGGTCGATGACGACCTTCAGGCCGAGCCGGTGCGCCTCGGCGATCAGTGCATCGAAATCCTCCAGCGTGCCGAACATCGGATCGACGTCGCGATAGTCCGACACGTCGTAGCCCATGTCGGCCATGGGCGACTTGAAGAAGGGCGACAGCCAGATGGCGTCGACGCCGAGCGAGGCGACATGCGCGAGCCTGGCGGTGATGCCCTTGAGATCGCCGCTGCCGTCGCCCGTCGTGTCCTGGAAGGAGCGCGGATAGATCTGGTAGATGACGCAGCCGCGCCACCAGTCGGACCCGCGCCGCCCATTGCCATCAGTCATCACTTGCCCTTCCCGCTGCGCGCCCGGCCGGCCTTACGCTCGATCATGAATACCACCGTCCGCCCCGGCACCGGCCGCGACGGGTCGACGCCGCCATCCGCCGTCTCGATGGCGGCATGCCAGCCGAACCCCGCCCGTTCCGGCAGCGTGAAGACACATTGACGGCGGTCGCCGTTGAGGATGACGGCGAGACGGCCATCGCCGGCGCTGGCGCCGCCAAGCACCATGGCGAGACGATGCCGCCGCGCATCGTTCCAGTCGGCCTCGCCGAGCGGCGAGCCGGTTTCGGTCAGCCATGCGACGTCGGGATCGTCGGAACCGGCTTGCGGCTGGCCGCTCAGGAAGCGCGTGTCCGCAAGCGCCGGCGCGGCGCGGCGCAGCGCGGCGAGCGCAGCCGCGTACCGCTCAAGCGCATGGTTGCGGCCTGTCCAGTCAAGCCAGGTGATGGCATTGTCCTGCGCATAGGCGTTGTTGTTGCCTCGCTGCGTGCGGCCGAACTCGTCGCCCGCCGTCAGCATGATCGTGCCGCGCGAGGCGAACAGGATGGCAAGCAGCGCGCGCTGATCGCCGAGCCGCGCCTCGGCAATCGATGCGTCGTACGTGTCGCCCTCGGCGCCATTGTTCCAGGACAGGTTGTCGCCGTGACCGTCGTGGTTCTGCTCGCCATTGGCCTCGTTGTGCTTTTCCTCATAGGCGACGAGGTCGGCCAGCGTCATGCCATCATGCGCGGCGATGAAATTGACCGTGCGGCTCGTCGCAAGCGCGGCCCTAGCGAAGACATCGGATGAGCCGGCAAGCCGGGTAGCCAGCGCGCCGATCGTGCCGGCATCGCCGCGCCAGAAGCGCCTGACATCGTCGCGGTAGCGGTCGTTCCATTCGAGGAAGGGTCGGGAAAAATTGCCGAGCTGATAGCCGCCCGGGCCGATGTCCCAGGGTTCTGCGATCAGCACCCGGTCGGCCAGCAACGGGTCGCCGGCGATGGCTTGAAGCAGCGGCGCTTGCGGGTCGAACGTGCCGTCGACGCGGCCGAGCACTGGCGCCAGGTCGAAGCGGAAACCGTCGACGCCGGCAGCGCGGACGAAATGGCGCAGCGTGTCGAGCACCATTTCGCGGACGACCGGGTGATCGCAGGCGATGGTGTTGCCGGTGCCGGTGTCGTTGACCAGCCTGCCGTCCGGCTCGTGCCGGTAGTAGGCCTGGGCATCGAGGCCGCGCAGCGACAGCGTCGGACCGAAGCGGTCGCTCTCGCCGGTGTGGTTGAAGACGAGGTCGAGGATCGTGCCGATCCCGGCCTTGCGCAAGGCGGCGACCGTGTCGCGCAATTCGGCCAGGCCGCCCGGCGCCAGGCGCGGATCGAGCGCCATGAAAGTGACGGGATTATAGCCCCAGGCGTTGTGGAGCCCGAGCGGCGGCAGATGCCGCTCGTCGATCGAGGCGGTGATCGGCATCAGTTCGACAGCGGAGACGCCGAGCTTTTGCAGATGCTCGATCACAGCCGGATGGGCGAGCGCGGCGATGGTGCCGCGCTGCGCTTCCGGCATATCGGGATGGAGCTTGGTGAAAGAGCGGACATTGAGTTCGTAGATCAGGCCGCCGGGCTGGAACAGGGGGGGTAGGGCTGGAAGCAGCGGCGGCAAGGCGCATGCCACCGACTTCGGCATCAGCGGCGCGGTGTCGGCGCCTTCGTTGCGCTTGGCGGCAAGCCGCCAGTGGTACTGGTAGGGCCGGTCGATCTCGATCGCATAGGGATCGGCGAGAAGCTTTTCAGGATCGAACCACAGGCCGCGTTCAGGCGCGTAGTCGCCGTCCGCCCGGAAGCCGTAGCGCGCGCCGTCGGAAAGGCCGGAGACGAGGAGCGCGTGCCCGCCCTCGCCTTGCGGCTGGAGTTCGAGCCGGTCGATCTCGTGCGCACCGCTGTCGTCAAAGATCGAGACCCACAGGCGTCTCGCCGACGACGACCAGGCGGCGAAGCGGATGCCATCGGGGGAGAAGGTTGCGCCGAGCGAGGTCACGCGCGCGCCTCCCCTTCTCCCCTTGTGGGAGAAGGTGGATCGGCGCGCAGCGCCGAGCCGGTTGAGGGGTCTTGGACGGAATGAGGCGTCGGTGATCTGGATGATGGTTTGCGCCAAGCTGGGGCACCCCTCATCCGTCGCCTTCGGCGACACCTTCTCCCACAAGGGGGGAAGGGGGAGCCGCGGAGAACCACCCTCAAGTAATCACGCTCGGCTTGTCGCGGCCGGTGTGGCTCTTGATACCCGCAATATCGTCTGCGGCGGCTATGAGGTCGGCGAGCGCTTCCTGCGTGTCGAGATCGTGCCTTGCCTGATCCGGCTCGTAGCGCTCGATATAGACGCGCAGCGTGGCACCGGAGGTGCCGGTGCCGGAGAGGCGGAAGACGACGCGTGAGCCGCCTTCGAACAGGATCCTGATGCCCTGGTTCTTGCTCACCGAGCCGTCGACCGGATCGTGATAGGCGAAGTCGTCGGCGTTGGCGATTTTCAGGCCGCGCACGCTGGTGCCGGGCAGCGAAGCGAGCTTGGCGCGCAACTCGTCGACCAGTTTGTTGGCGCGCTCGGTCTCGACCTCCTCATAGTCGTGGCGGGAATAGTAGTTGCGGCCGTAAGTCGCCCAGTGCTCGGTGACGATCTGCCTGGCGCTCTCGCCGCGCACCGCGAGGATGTTGAGCCACAGGACCACCGCCCACAGCCCGTCCTTCTCGCGCACATGGTTGGAGCCGGTGCCGGCGCTTTCCTCACCGCAGATCGTCGCCATGCCGGCGTCGAGCAGATTGCCGAAGAACTTCCAGCCGGTCGGCGTCTCATAGATGCCGATGCCGAGCTTCTCGGCGACGCGGTCGGCGGCGCCGCTGGTCGGCATCGAGCGGGCGATGCCCTTCAGGCCTTCCTTATAGCCCGGCGCCAGATGCGCGTTGGCGGCAAGCATCGCCACCGAATCCGACGGCGTGACGAAGATGCCCTTGCCGATGATCAGGTTGCGGTCGCCGTCGCCGTCGGAGGCAGCGCCGAAATCCGGCGCGTCCGGGCCCATCATCTCGTCATAGAGATGCTTGGCGTGCACCAGGTTCGGATCGGGGTGATGGCCGCCGAAGTCCGGCAGCGGCTTGAAGTTGCGGCAGGTGCCGCTGGGCGCGCCGAGCCGGCGCTCGAGGATCTCTTTGGCGTAGGGGCCGGTCACCGCATGCATGGCGTCGAAGCGCATGCGGAAGCCATATTTGAAATTGGCGCGGATGGCGTCGAAGTCGAACAGGCTTTCCATCAGTTCGGCATAATCGGCGACCGGATCGATCACTTCGACCGCCATGCCGCCGGCCTTGACGGTTCCGATCGTATCGATGTCGATCGCGCCGATGTCGGCGATCTTGAAGCTCGAAATCGTCTTGGTCTTCTCGAAGATCGCGTCGGTGATCTTCTCCGGCGCCGGGCCGCCATTGCCGGCATTGTACTTGATGCCGAAATCCTCGTGCGGACCGCCCGGATTGTGGCTGGCCGACAGGATGATGCCGCCGAAGGTCTTGTATTTGCGGATGACGTTGGAGGCGGCCGGCGTCGAGAGGATGCCGCCCTGCCCGACCATGACCTTGCCGAAGCCGTTGGCGGCGGCCATGGCAATCGCCGTCTGGATGACCTCGCGGTTGTAGAAGCGGCCGTCGCCGCCGATCACCAGCGTCTTTCCCTCAAAACCTTCAAGCGCGTCGAAGATCGACTGGATGAAGTTCTCGGCATAGTGCTCCTGCTGGAACACCGGCACCTTCTTGCGCAGGCCTGAGGTGCCGGGCTTCTGGTCAAGATAGGGTTTGGTGGGGACGGTCCGTATCATGCTTCAGGCAACCCTTTTCGAAAGCAGCAGGCGATAGAGTTCAACATATTTCTCGGCGCTCCTGTCCCAGGAGACATCGGCCTTCATGCCCTGGCGCTGGATCGACGCCCACGCGGTGGGGTTGGCATGCGCGCCGACCAGCCGGTGGATGGCATGGACGAGCGCACCGCCATTGTTCGGCGCGAACTGGAAGCCGGTCGCCACGCCAGCCGACATCGCCGCCTCGTTGGCGTCGATGATGGTGTCGGCGAGCCCGCCGGTGCGGGCGACGACCGGCACGCAGCCATAGCGCAGGCCGTAAAGCTGGGTCAGTCCGCAGGGCTCGAAGCGCGACGGGATAACGATGGCGTCGCAGCCGCCCTGCATGATGTGGGAGAGCGCCTCATCATAGCCGACGACGACGCCGATGCGGCCGCGATGGCGGGCGGCGGCGGCAAGCAGCGCGCCTTCGAGGCCGGCATCACCGGAGCCCAGGATTGCCAGGCGCGCGCCGGCCGCGACGATGCCGTCGACGGCCGCCGCCAGTATGTCCATGCCTTTCTGCCAGGTCAGCCGGCTGACGACGCAGACGATCGGACTGTCGTCACTCTCGAGATTGAAACGGTCCTCCACCGCCTTGCGGTTCTTGGCCCGCGCAGCAAGCGTCTCGGCCGAATAGTTGGCCACAAGATGCTTGTCGGTCTCGGGATTCCAGATGTCGACATCAATGCCGTTGACGATGCCGTGGAGATCGATGGCGCGCATGTTGATCAGGCCGTCGAGACCCATGCCGAATTCCGGCGAGCGGATCTCCTGCGCGTAGGTCGGGCTCACCGTGGTGATTGCCCAGGCGGCCTGCAGGCCAGCCTTGAGATAGCCGACGCCGCCATAATATTCGACGCCGTCGAGCGCCATCGCCACGCCCGGCAGGCCGAGCTCGCCGAAGATGCCGGCGCCGAACTGGCCCTGGAAGGCGAGGTTGTGCACGGTGATCAGCGACGGCACGCCGACGGCCTTGCCGTAGCGCATATAGGCAAGCGCCATCGCCGACTGCCAGTCATGGGCATGCACGATGTCGGGCTGATAGCCTGAGATGGCGCCGCCGGCGATGTCGCCGCCGACTTGGCTGAGCGCCGCGAAGCGCCGCCAATTGTCAGGCCAGTCGGCGCCGGTGGCGTTACCATAAGGGCCGCCCGGGCGGTCGAACAGATGCGGAGCGTCGAGTACGAAGAGGTCGAGCCCGGCGATCTGAACGGCATGGATGGAGGCTTTGCCGCCGTGCAGCAGCGGGTACTGGTAGACGGCCTTCTTTTTCTTGAAGGCGGCCATCACCTGGGGGTAGCCGGGGATGAGGGTGCGCATCGCCACGCCCTTGCCGGCCAGCGCGACCGGCAAGGCGCCGGTCACGTCGGCAAGCCCGCCGGTCTTGATCAGCGGGAAGATTTCGGGCGTGACCGACAGAACCTGCATGCGCCTGACGATTCCTGTCTACAGTTTGAGCTTGTCGATCATGTCCTGGGTGACAAGGCAAATGCCCTTCTCCGAGACGCGGAAGCGCTTGGCGTCGAGGGCGGCATCCTCGCCGACCACCAGCCCTTCCGGGATGCGCACGCCGTGGTCGATGACGACGCGCTTCAGCCTGGCGTTGCGGCCGACATGCACGTCCGGCAGCATGACGACTTCTTCCAGCGTCGAATAGGAGTTGATGCGCGCGCCGGTGAAGATCAGGCTTCGCTTCAGCGTCGCGCCGGAGACGATGCAGTCGCCCGAGACCAGCGAGGAAACCGCGGAGCCGCGCCTGCCATCCTCGTCATGCACGAACTTTGCCGGCGGCTTCAATTCGGCATAGGTCCAGATCGGCCAGTCGCGGTCGTAGAGGTCGAGCTCGGGAGTGACGTCGGTCAGGTCGATGTTGGCTTCCCAATAGGCGTCGACGGTGCCGACGTCGCGCCAATAGGCCTCATTCTCGGCGGTCGAGCGCACGCAGGACTTGGCGAAGCGGTGCGCGATCGCCTTACCGTGCTGGACGATATAGGGGATGATGTCCTTGCCGAAGTCGCGGCTGGAGCCGGGCTCGGCGGCGTCACGGCGCAGCTGCTCCATCAGGAACTTGGTCTTGAACACATAGATGCCCATCGAGGCCAGGGCGAAATCCGGCTTGTCGGGGATGCCGGGCGGGTCGGCGGGCTTTTCGATGAATGAGATGATAGTGTCCTTGGCATCGACATGCATGACGCCGAAACCGGTCGCTTCCATGCGCGGCACTTCGAGGCAGCCGACGGTGACGTCGGCATTGGCGTCGACATGCTGGCGCAGCATCAGCTCGTAGTCCATCTTGTAGATGTGGTCGCCGGCCAGGATCACCATGTATTCGGGGCCATAGGCCTCGATGATGTCGATGTTCTGGTAGACCGCGTCCGCCGTGCCCTCATACCACTGCGTCTCCGAGACGCGCTGGCTGGCCGGCAGGATGTCGAAGCTCTCGTTTCGCTCTGGGCGCAGGAAGTTCCAGCCGCGCTGCAGGTGGCGAATCAGCGAATGCGCCTTGTACTGGGTGGCGACGCCAAGGCGGCGAATGCCGGAGTTCAGCGCATTGGACAGCGCGAAATCGATGATGCGCGTCTTGCCGCCGAAGTAGACCGCGGGCTTGGCGCGCCGGTCGGTCAATTCCTTGAGACGGCTGCCGCGCCCGCCGGCCAGCACATAGGCCATGGCGTCGCGTGCCAGCGGCTGGGTTCTTTTCAAGTCTGCCATTTTTACCCTCCCAAATTACCAGTGTGCGGCATCGTTCAGTCCGGGACAAATTCGAGCATGATCGTCGACAGCGGCGGCAAAAGCATCGTCGCCGATACGCCTCCTCCTTCCGCCCTGGCCTCGACCACGCCGCCATTGCCCTTGCCCGAACCGCCATAATCCGAGGCGTCGGTGTTGATGATCTCGCGCCAGCTGCCGGCCTTCGGCAGCGGCACGCGGTAATTGTCGCGCGGCACCGGCGTGAAATTGGAGATGACGGCGATCGGATTGCCGGCCGGCGCGCTGCGCAGCC
>NZ_RZOJ01000206.1:0-10323 GCF_003998845.1 Mesorhizobium sp. M4A.F.Ca.ET.022.05.2.1
GGCAAAAGCCGGGCTCGCTCGACGAGATCGCCGTGGTCACCAGGCTCGAGGAGGTGCGCCGGCAGACCGGCGAGGAGACCCAGATGCCGCTGCGCGACGTCTCCTTCGACACTATTTCCGGCGCCGGCCCTAACGGCGCCATCATGCACTACCGTGTTTCCCGCGCCACTAGCCGCAAGCTTGCCGATGGCGAGTTGTTCCTGCTCGATTCCGGCGGCCAGTATCAGGACGGCACTACCGACATCACCCGCACCGTACCGATCGGTGAGCCGACGCAGGAGATGCGCGAGCGCTTCACCCTGGTGCTGAAGGGCATGATCGGCATTTCCATGCTGCGCTTTCCGGCCGGCACGCGCGGCTCGGAAATCGACGCCGTGGCGCGCCTGGCGCTATGGAGGCATGGTTGCGACTTCGCCCACGGCACCGGCCATGGCGTCGGCTCCTACCTTGCAGTCCATGAAGGCCCGCAGCGCATCGCCCGCACCGGCACCGAGAAGCTGCTCGCCGGCATGATGCTGTCCAACGAGCCCGGCTACTACAAGGAAGGCGCCTACGGCATCCGCATCGAGAACCTTGTGCTGGTCACGGCCTCCGAGCAGGTAGAAGGCGGCGACATCGCCATGCATGGCTTCGAGACGCTGACGCTGGCGCCGATCGACAAGCGCCTAGTTCGCACCGATCTGCTGACACGCGACGAACTGCATTGGCTCGACACCTATCACGCGCGGGTGCTGGCCGAGATCGGCCCTATGCTGGACGGCGAGACGCTGGCCTGGCTGGAGAAGGCGACCGCGCCGCTGCCACACGACGCCAAGATCTGAATCCAACAACTTGGAAGGTCAGCGCCCCTCATCCGCCTGCCGGCACCTTCTCCCCGTATAGGGACGGGGAGAAGGGGCTGACCGTGACGTCGGCGCTATCTTGCAACGTCAGCGATTGGCGAAACTGTCGATGAGGGCGTCTTTCTCCCCGTTACTATGCGGGGAGAAATGCCCGGCAGGGCTATGAGGGGCGGCACCGACGCGCACCAAAGAAGCACGAAATTGAACCGGCAGTCAGTTCGGACCAGAAACTTACCCTGCGAACTGCCTGGCCAGTATCAGCACAGCGGCACCGGCCAAAAACATCGACATCAACCCGCCGCGCAGCGACACGGCCGCGGCGACGATCAGCGCTGCCCATTCGGCGGGACCGGCGCCAAGCGCCGCCGGCGCGACCAGCGTGGTCAGCACCGCCGCCGGCACGGCGTTCAGCCCGGCCTCGACGCGCGGATGGACGTTGTCGAAGCGCGAGATGACCAGGTGGCCGCCGACGCGGGTGAGATAGGTGGCGACAGCACCGGCGATGATGATCCAGAAAGTGGTGCTCATGGCCGTTCCCCCACGCCGCTGTGATGCGGCGGCAGTATGACGGCGAGCAGCACGCCGGCGACGGCGCCGATGGAAACGTGCCAGGGCGAGCCTACCGTCTTGGAGGCGATGGTGGAGGCAACGGCGCTCGCCACGACCACAGGCAGCCACAGCGGCCGCTTGCGGAAGCCCATGACGAGGCCGAGGAAATAGATCGGCAGCAGGAAGTCGATGCCCAGCGCGTGCGTGTCGGGAATGAGCTTGCCGAACACCGCGCCAAGCGCGCTTTCGATCACCCAGAACACATAGACCGGCAGGCCGAGCCCGAGATACCAGGCAAAGCCGACGGTCTCGCCGGATTGCGCCCTCGCCTCCGACACGGCGTATTGCGGATCGGTCATGATGAAGAAGCCGAGCGCCTGCTGCACCACCGGCCAGTGCGCGATGCGCCGGCCGAGGCCGGCGGAATAGAGCACGTGGCGGAAATTCACGGCGAAGATCGACAGCACGATCAGCCACGGCGCGACATGCTGGCCGAACAGTTCGATACCGACCATCTGGCTGGCGCCGCCGAAGATCAGCGCGCTCATCAGGAAGGCCTCAAGGACCGAGAAACCATTGTCGACGGCAATTGCCCCGAACAGCAGCGCGAATGGCGCCGAAGCGACCACGACCGGCATCGAGAGCCGAACGCCGTCCCAGAAATCGCTCTTCGCACTGCTTTCGGAAATCGCTTCCGCCGACATGGATCGCTCCCTTTGACGGCCTGATGTAGGGAGCGTCGCCCTCCTTGTCACACCAATTCGCTTGAGCCGAACAATCAGCGGAAATGATCACCGGTGCACGCGAGCAAGGCTCCGCGCTATTGCGCCTTGCCCTGGATCGCCCTGCCCCAGTCGAGCAGCGGCTTGGCGCGCAAGGTGAAATCGACGAGCTCGTCGACCAGCGCCGGCGAGTGGATTCCGGCCGGATCGATTGCATGCTGGACGTAAAAGTGCCGGTTGCGGATGGCTTCGGCCAGGTCGCTGTCGGTGACATGCTCAAAGCCGCGCGGCGTGCGCTTCATGCGGTCCTCGGTCTCGAATTCGAGACCGTTTTTCTTCAACGCCGCCACCAGCGCGCGATACTTCTCCGGCCTTGCCGCGATGGCGTTGCGCATGGCGAGCAGCAGTTCTGGACTGGGCTGCCACCAGGCGACGCCGGAGAAGCACCGCTCGAGCCCGATATGCACGTAGAAAACGCCCTGCTCCATCTTGGTGCCATCAGGCGACAGGATCGCCGACAGATGCCGGTTGTAGGGCCGCTTGTCCTTGGAGAAGCGCACGTCGCGATTGATGCGGAACAGCGACTTCTTGCGGTCGCCGCGCAGTCCGAGCCCAGCCGCGGCGAAACGCTCGGTCAGCGTCTCGACAAGATCGCAGAACGGCTCGTGCAGTTCGCTCTCATAGAGGTCGCGGTTCTCCTGGAACCATTCCCGGTTCTGGTGGAAGTCGAGCGCCTTGAGGAACGGAATGGCCTTTTGGCCAAACCCCTTGAACGCGCCGGCCATCAGCCGCCCCTGCCGATCCGCTGCAGCCAGGTGTCCTCGTCGATCACCTCGATGCCGAGCGCAGTGGCATCCTTCAGCTTCGAGCCGGCGCCCGGGCCGGCCACGACGAGATCGGTCTTGGCGGAAACCGAGCCCGCGACCTTGGCGCCGAGACGTTCCGCCATCGCCTTTGCCTCGGAGCGCGTCATCTTCTCCAACGAGCCGGTGAACACGACCGTCTTGCCGGAGACTTCGCTGCCGGCCGAGATTTCCACAATGTACGGCTTCGGATGCACCTGCGCGAGCAGTGCCTCCAGCACGTCGTCGTTGCGTTCATTGCCGAAGAAATCGCGCAGCGCGCCGATCACCGTGTCGCCAATGCCGTTGATCGACGGGAAGACGTCGTGCGGATCGTCGGCCGCAGCGGTCTCCTTGCCGACACGGATCAGCTCTTCCATGGTCGAGAAGGTCCTGGCAAGCACGGCGGCCGTCGTCTCGCCGATATGGCGGATGCCGAGGGCGAAGATGAAGCGGTCCAGCTCCGGCTCGCGGCGCGCGTCGATCGCGGCGAACAGCTTGTCGAGGCCTTCATAGTTGCGCTCCTCGGCGCTGCGCACATTCTTGCGCGTCTTGCCCGATGCGGCCTCGCGCAGCCTCGCCTGCTCCTCGCGCCGCCCGGCCAGGGCCCTGGTGACGTCGGGGCGGCGGTCCTTGAGCGTGAAGATGTCGGCGGCGGTCTTGATCAGTCCGGCGTTGAAGAACAGGTCGATGTTTTCCGCGCCCAGCCCCTCGATATCCATGGCGCCGCGCGAGACGAAATGGCGCAATCCCTCAACGGCCTGCGCGGCGCAGATCAGCTCGCCGGTGCAGCGCCGGCGTGAATCCTCCTTGCCGGTCTTCTCGTTGATCTCGCGCGTCGCTGGCGAGCCGCAGATCGGGCAGGTATGCGGAAATTCGTAAGGCACGGCATCGGCCGGACGCTTGTCGATGACGACGCTGACGATCTGCGGAATGACGTCCCCTGCCCGCTGGATCACCACCGTATCGCCGATGCGGACATCGATACCGTCGCGGATCGGCAGGCCGTTGCTGTCCAGGCCCTTGATATAGTCCTCGTTGTGTAGCGTGACGTTCTCGACCACGACGCCCCCGACCGTAACGGGCGCCAACCGCGCCACGGGCGCAAGCGTGCCGGTGCGGCCGACCTGGATGTCGATCTTCTGCACGGTGGTCATCGCCTGCTCCGCCGGGAATTTGTGGGCGACGGCCCAGCGCGGCTCGCCGGTGACGAACCCCCACCGGCGCTGCAATTCCAGCTGGTCGACCTTGTAGACGACACCGTCGATGTCGTAGCCGAGCGACGAACGCTGCTCCTCGATCCGATGGTATTGCGCGATCAGCTCCTCGATCGACTTCGCCCGCACCATCAGCGGACTGACCTTGAACCCCCACTCGGCGAATTTCTGCACCGAATCATATTGGGTCGGAGCCGGGTCCGCCGTCGTGTACCCCCAGGCATAGGCGAAGAATTTGAGGTTGCGGCTAGCGGTGACCGACGGATCCTTCTGGCGCAGCGACCCGGCGGCCGTGTTGCGCGGATTGACGTAGTCCTGGCCGCCGGCAGCCGCTGAGCGTTCCTTCAGCGCCTCGAACTCCGCATAGGTCATGTAGACCTCGCCGCGTATCTCGATGCTGTCGGGCCAGCCCGACCCTCTCAGGGTCTTCGGGATATCCGCGATCGTCTTGAGATTGGCGGTGATGTCCTCGCCGACGGCGCCGTCGCCGCGCGTTGCACCCTGCACGAACACGCCGCGTTCGTAGCGCAGTGAGGCCGACAGCCGGTCGATTTTCGGCTCGGCGGTGAAGGCGATGTCCAGGTCCTTGTCGCGGTCGAAGAACCGCCGGCCGCGCTCGATGAAGTCGGCGACGTCCTCATCGGTATAGGCCTTGGCGAGGCTGAGCATCGGCACCGCATGGCGTATCTTGGCAAAGCCTTCCGCCGGCGGCGCGCCGACCCGACGCGACGGCGAATCTTCGCGCACCAAATCGGGGAAGCGATCTTCGATCGCGAGGTTGCGGCGCGCCAGCGCGTCATATTCGGCGTCCGAGATCGTCGGCGCATCTTCGGTGTGATAGCGCCGGTCATGCTCGGCGATCTCCGCCGCCAGCCGCTTCAGTTCGTGTGCGGCCTCGCTTTCGCTCAGCGAATCGACTGGTTTTTCCGACATGCTTGGCAGTCCCTGAGTTGTGCGCGCCACTATAAATCAGGATTCGCCGACCGGGAGTCGGCTTGCGAATAAATCATTCCTGAACAGCAGGATGCAGCCATATCCTGACTCAGATTCCAAGCACGGAGAATCAAGCACCCAGGATGTGTTGAGATTCAGGTCAGGCCGAGTCGAGAAGGGTGGCTTCCGAGAACCGGAGCGGAGCGTACTTTTGGGTACGTGAGCACCGGAAGCGCAGGAAGCCGCCGTTCGCAGGCCGGCCTCACCTGAATATCAACGCAGCCTAGGCTGCCGCCGTGTTCTCGCGCAGCAGACGCTCCGCCGCCGCGCGCGCCTCGTCGGTGATGGTGGCGCCGGCCAGCATGCGCGCAATCTCCTCCTGGCGCGCCGGCCGGTCCATCTCGGCAACGCCGGTGGCGACCTTGTCGGTGCCGCCGGATTTGGAGATCAGGAAATGCGTCGCCGCGCGCGCCGCCACTTGCGGCGCGTGGGTGACGGACAGCACCTGCACGCGCTTCGACAACCTGGCCAGCCGCTGGCCGATGGCATCCGCCACGGCGCCGCCGACCCCGGTGTCGATTTCGTCGAAGACCAGCGTCGGCGCCGAGCCGCGGTCGGCCAGCGCCACCTTCAGCGCCAGGAGGAAGCGCGACAGTTCGCCGCCGGAAGCGACCTTCATCATCGGCCCGGGCCTGGTGCCCGGATTGGTGCGCACCCAGAACTCGACCTGGTCGATGCCTTCTTCCATCCGGCTCGAGGCATCGCTCGCCAGCTCGACGATGAACTCAGCGCGTTCGAGCTTGAGCGCCGGCAATTCGGCCATCACCGCCCTGGTCAGGCCGACGGCGGCGGCATGGCGAAGCGAGGACAGTTGCGCGGCTGAGATGTCGTAGGCTTCGCGCGCCGCTGCCGCCTGCTTCTCCAGGCCGTGCAGGCGGTCCTCGCCGGCGTCGAGATCGGCGAGGGCGGCGGCCATCGTGTCACGCAACTGCGCTAGATCGTCGACCGCGACGCTGTGCTTGCGCGAGGCGGCGCGCAGCGAAAACAGCCGTTCTTCCGCCTTCTCCAGCCGTTGCGGATCATATTCGGTGGCGCGCAGCGCCGCCTCGACGCCCGACTGCGCCGCATCGAGCGACAGCATCGCCTCGTCGAGCGACTTCACCACGTCGTCGAGCAGGCCCGGCGCCTCTCCCGCCTTGCGCTGCAGGCGCCTGAGCAGGCTGGCCAGCTGCGGCAGCGGCGAGGACGGTCCCGAAAGCACGTCCTGCGCGTCATGGATTTCCGAGGCGATCTTTTCCGCCCGCATCATCGTGGCGCGCAGTTCGGCAAGCTCGCTCTCCTCGCCCGGCTGCGGATCGAGCTTCGCCAGTTCGGCGACGGAGGCGCGCAGATAGTCGGCTTCGCGCGCCGCGGCCTCGACCTTGGCGCGATGCTTGGCAAGGTCCTGCTCGCAGCCGCGCCAGTAGCGCCAGGCTTCGCCCGTCGCGCGCGCGGCGCCGAGATGGCCGCCGAAACTGTCCAGCAATTCGCGATGCGCGCCCGGATCGACCAACGCCCGCTCGTCGTGCTGACCATGGATCTCGACCAGCACATGGCCGATATCGCGCATCAGCGTGACACTGGACGGCTGATCGTTGACGAAAACGCGCGTGCGGCCGTCGGCCGTCTGCACGCGGCGCAGGATGATGTCGCCGTCATCCTCGATGGCGTTGTCGGCAAGCAGCGCGCGGGCCGGATGGTTGCGCGGCACGTCGAACACGGCAATGACCTGGCCTTGGGCAGCGCCATGGCGCACGAGTGCTGCATCGCCGCGCGCGCCGAGTGCCAGGGACAGCGCATCGAGCAGGATTGATTTGCCGGCGCCGGTCTCGCCGGTGAGTACCGAGAGGCCGGGCAAGAAGTCGATGTCCAGCTTCTCGATCAGGACGATATCGCGGATCGACAGCCTGGACAGCATCGCGGATGTCAGGCGCCGGTGATCAGCTTCCCGGCCTTGGATATCCACGACCCGGCATTTTCGCGCGGCTCAAGCCCATTGCTCTGCAGGAGCTTGTAGGAATCCTTGTACCACTGGCTGTCGGGATAGTTGGTGCCGAGCACCGCCGCGGCGGTCTGCGCTTCCGAGGTCAGCCCCATGGCGTAGTAGGTTTCGGTCAGGCGCGCCAGCGCCTCCTCGACATGGCGAGTGTTGGAATAGGTTTCGACAACGGTGCGGAAACGCTTGACGGCGGCGATGTATTCGCGGCGCTCGAGATAGTAGCGGCCGATCTGCATCTCCTTGCCGGCAAGCTGGTCGGTGGCGAAGCGGATCTTCTCCTTGGCGTCGTCGACATATTCTGACGTCGGCCAGCGCGTCACCAGATCCTGCATCGTCTGCACGGTGAGGCGAGCTTCCTTCTGGTCCTGCGTGACGTCCTTGATCTGACGGTAGTAGCTCAGCCCGATGATATACTGGGCGTAGGCGGCGTCATCCGTCGACGGGTAGAGGGTCAGATAGCGCTTGGCCGAGCCGATCGCCTCGTCGTAGTGGCCGGCGCGATAGTCGGCGAAAGCGCCCATCACCATCGATTTGCGGGCGAATTCCGAATACGGGTGCTGGCGGTCGACCGCGTCGAACTTCTTGCTCGCCTCGTCCAGGCGGCCGGCATTCAGATTGGCGAGGCCCTGATTGTAGAGGACGTCCGCCGGCTCGGTCTGATCGACATAGGTCGACAGGTCGACGTCCTTCTCGGAGGACATGCAGGCAGACAGGACGAGCGATGGAACAACCACCGAAAGCGCCAGGAAAACAGCCCGGCGCGGCGCTTTCGATTGACCAACTCGCTTGAAGAACATGATTGGATTCCGCCCTTTCGGCGTCATTTCAGTCGTCATTTCGCTCTGGGGCAGCAGCCATAGACCATAACCGCCTTGCCCGGCAACGCTATCTCCGGCCAATCGCACATTTTTGTGGCGGTTTGGCACTGCCGCCGCAATGGTACGATTTCACCTGCTGGTGATGCATCCATGCAACACCGGGTCGGCCGCCACAAAGCCGGAAAATCGTTAAGAATCAGATCATCCAGGGCGCGTAGAGCGGCGCACTCACGGCAATCATTTCGGCGCTGCGACCACGCTCGCGACGTGTGGTTTCGACGATCTCGAATGCAGACCGGTCGGACAGAAGCCGACGCAAAGCCGCCGCATTCATCCTGTGGCCGCCGCGATAGGAGCGGAAGCACCCGATGAAGCGGGCGCCGGCGAGCGCCAGGTCGCCCATGGCGTCCAGCGTCTTGTGGCGCGCGAATTCGTTGGCATAGCGAAGGCCGCCCATGTTGATGACGCGGTTGTCGTCACCGATCACCAGCGAGTTCTCCAGCGACGCACCGAGCGCGTAGCCGGCGGCCCAGAGACGCTCGACGTCCTTCATGAAGCCAAAAGTGCGGGCGCGCGCGATGTCACGGCGGAAAATGTCGGGATTGATGTCGGAGGCGAAGAGCTGGCGGCCGATGGCCGGGCTCTCGAAATCGATCTCGATCTCGAAGCGCGTGCCGTCATAAGGCCTGAACTCGGCCCAAGAGGCGCCATTCTCGATGCGGACCGGCTTGACCACCCGGATGTAGCGGCGCTTGACCGGCAGCGTCTCGATGCCCGCCTGGTCGAAGGCTTCGACAAAGGGCACGGCGCTGCCGTCGAGGATCGGAACCTCACGGCCGTCGATTTCGATGACCAGATTGTCGACGCCAAGTCCAAAGACCGCGGCCATCAGATGTTCGACCGTGCCGATGTGCTCACCCGCCGGATCGCCGAGCATGGTGCAGAGGTCGGTCGCACCGACTTCGGAGACAAGCGCACGAAACTCACGGCTCTCGCCGCCATTGGAAAGCTGGAAGACAATGCCGGTATCGGCGTCCGCGGGCAGAAAATGAACGGTGACGGGCTTGCCGCTATGGACGCCTGTACCCGTCAGCGTCGCGCGCGATTTTAGTGTCGTCTGATAGTCGTGCAAGACAAACCCCATGGCCCATACTGCCTGCGTCCGCTTCATCGCTTCCTGGAGTATTTTGCGGCCGGATGGATCACCCGGCGTGCGCATACATGCGGCAAAATAAACAAGACCGTGCGGCTCTTGATATGATCGGCAGGCAGGGCCAACTCCCCGAATCCCGGCAAGCCGATAGTGCTCGGGCGAAGATAATGGTCCGGCCGGGAGAGTCCAAATCACGGTTTCTTACCCTCTGTAACCGCGATCGGACGCAAGCAGGCGTTTGTAACACCTTGTTTTTGCAGCACTTAATATATTAACAGGCAAACAATCGCTTGTCTGCCTGTTAACAACTGTTACGAACCGTTAACGGTCAATTGGCCTGGCGGCGCAGGAACGCCGGGATCTCCAGCTGGTCGTCGTCCTGCACGGCCCGGCTCTGCGGCGTCAGCCGGCCCTGGTCGTCGAGCTGGCCGCGGCGCGGCGCGTAGAGCTGCGGATCCTGGCTGGCTAGACGGCGCACTTCCGGTGCCGCCTGGCGCAGTTTCGGCTCGCGCGGCTGCGCCGGCTGCAGCCGGGCTGGCTCTTCCTCACGGCGCGTCAGCCCATTGGTAAGGCGCTTCAGCAGCCCCATCGGACCGCCGTTCTCATGGTCGGCCGGACGGCTCTTGGCCTCCACCTCGGCCTTCACCACCGGCGGAAAGTCCTCGACGCGCGGCATGCGCTGGGGTGCGGCGGCAACCGGCTGCGGCATCTCCCTGAGCGGCGCGGGCTGCACCACCTGCTGCTGGACGATGGGCTGCGGCTGGGCGGGTGGCGCCTGGAAGATCTTGCTCTGCGGACGGAATTCTTCCGCATGCGCCGTCGGCGCTGGGCGAGCCTGCGCCATCGCGGCGGCATTGGCTTCGGCAAGCTGGATCGCCTCGGCGACCGGATCGGCGGCGCGCGGCTCATAGGTCTGCTGCTGGACCGGCGCCGGCCGGCTTTCCGCGACCGGGGCGGCAGGACGGCTGACCGGCTTCTGCGGTGCGGCACGGATCGAGATCGGTGCCGCGGCGATTTCGGCCGCCGACTTGTCGATACCGGTGGCGACCACCGAGACGCGGATTACGCCTTCCAGCTCCTCGTCGAAGGTGGCGCCGAGGATGATGTTGGCGTCCTGGTCGACCTCTTCGCGTATGCGGGTCGCGGCTTCGTCGACCTCGAACAGGGTGAGGTCGCGGCCGCCGGTGGTCGAGATCAGCAGGCCCTTGG
>NZ_RZOJ01000207.1:0-10319 GCF_003998845.1 Mesorhizobium sp. M4A.F.Ca.ET.022.05.2.1
CTCATAGGATAGCCGCACGCTGTCGCGGCCGTTCTTCTTGGCCTTGTAGAGCGCATCGTCGGCGCGGCGCATCAGCGGCGCCAGACCCTCGTCGCCGGTGCGGGCGGCGACGCCGAAACTCGCCGTCACACTGACGCCGCGCGGCAGGCTGGCGACCCCACCGGACGAATAGAGCGAGCGGATCGCCTCGGCGAACAGCCGCGCCGAAGCGAGATCGCACAACGGCAGGAGCACGGCGAACTCCTCGCCGCCGATGCGGCCGGCAGCACCGCGCGTGCCCGTGGCGAAGCTCAGCTTGGCGGCGAAGTCGGCGATCACCCTGTCGCCCACCGCGTGCCCGTGCCGGTCGTTGAGTGCCTTGAAGTGGTCGAGGTCGGCAAGCACCATGGCGACGGGGAATTTCGCCTTGGCGCACTGGTCGAGCAGCAGCGCCGCCCGCTCCTCGAAACCGCGGCGGTTGAGCAGGCCGGACAGCGGGTCGGTATGGGTCTCGGCCTTCAGAGCCTTCATCACGTCGAGTGCGGCCGCCGAAAACAGGGAAAGCGCGATCAGCAGCGACAGCAGCGCATGCGACAAGAGCGCCGTCGTCCAGTAGGACGAGCCGTAGAATCCGTCATAGCTCGGGAACGGCCCGTGCGCGATGACGACGATCAGGGTTCGGACGACGAAGTTCAATCCCGACAGCAGCGACAGCACGAACAGGATCTTTTCCGTCGGACCGTTGCCGCGCACCGTGCGCAGTTCGGCGGCGACCAGCAGGCTGAGGGCGCCGAAACCGAAATTCATCGACAGGATGCGCCAGGTCAGATCCTGCTGCACAAACATGAACCATGAAAAGGCGGCGAGCCCGCCGCCGGTGGTGAGTGCGATCCCGACATAGGGGACGCGCCGCCCGTAGCGCGCGACGATGGCGCTGGAGAGGCAGCAGGCGGCCGCCGTGAAGCATATGTTGGAGACAAGCTTGGTCAGCACCATCCCGACAGGAAGCGTGAAATACTGGAACAGGAAGCCGGGGGCCGACAGGCAGTAGCTCGCAGCCAGCACCGCCAGATAGGGGCGATGGCGCTGATGGAACCACAGGATGAGGAACGCCGCGCCAAGCGCCAGCGCGATCGTCGGGTTGAGCAGCGCTATGAGCAGACCCGTGTCCAAACGATGTGATTTCCCCGCTTACGTCAGGAAAGATGCTAAAGCGCAAGCCCAAACAAGCGGTTAAGCCAAGGCCGCTTTGCCGAAAAAACCGGCGGCGTGGGCAAAGAAGAACCCCGAACCATCGGGATGGTTCGGGGTCTGCTTGGGTTCTGTATGCGGTAGGTCGCGGCCGCCTATTTCCAGTCGCGGATGTCGACGAAATGGCCGGCGATCGCTGCCGCCGCCGCCATGGCCGGCGACACCAGATGGGTGCGGCCCTTGAAGCCTTGCCGGCCCTCGAAATTGCGGTTCGAGGTCGAGGCGCAGCGCTCGTGCGGCTTCAGCCGGTCGTCGTTCATGGCGAGGCACATCGAGCAGCCCGGCTCGCGCCAGTCGAAACCGGCGGCGAGGAAGATCTTGTCCAGACCCTCGGCCTCCGCCTGTTCCTTGACCAGGCCGGAGCCCGGCACGATCATGGCGTTGACGCGCGGATTGACCTTTCTGCCCTCGACCACCTTGGCGGCGGCGCGCAGATCCTCGATGCGGCCATTGGTGCAGGAGCCGATGAAGACGCGGTCAAGCGCGATGTCGGTGATCTTGGTGCCGGGCGTCAGCCCCATATAGTCGAGCGCGCGCAGCTTCGACGAGCGCTTGTTCTCGTCGGTGATCTCTTCCGGATTGGGCACGAAGCCTTGCACCGAGACGACATCCTCGGGCGAGGAGCCCCAGGAGACGATCGGCGGCAGCTTCTGCGCGTCGAGCACGACCACCTTGTCGAAATGCGCGCCTTCATCCGAATGCAGCGTCTTCCAATAGGCAAGTGCGGCATCCCAGGCCGCGCCCTTCGGCGCGCGCGGCTTGTCCTTGACATAGGCGAAGGTTGTCTCGTCCGGCGCGATCAGGCCGGCTCGCGCCCCGCCTTCGATCGACATGTTGCAGATCGTCATGCGGCCTTCCATCGACAGCGCACGAATCGCCTCACCGGCATACTCGATGACATAGCCGGTGCCGCCGGCGGTGCCGATCTCGCCGATGATGGCAAGGATGATGTCCTTGGCGGTGACGCCTTCCGGCAGCGTGCCGTCGACACGCACCAGCATGTTCTTGGCCTTGCGCTGGATCAGCGTCTGGGTGGCCAGCACATGCTCGACTTCCGACGTGCCGATGCCATGCGCGAGCGCGCCGAAAGCGCCGTGCGTGGAGGTGTGGCTGTCGCCGCAGACGATGGTCATGCCGGGCAGGGTGAAACCCTGCTCCGGGCCGATGATGTGGACGATGCCCTGGCGGATGTCGTTCTCGGAATAATAGTCGATGCCGAAATCCTTGGCGTTCCTGGCCAGCGCCTCGACCTGGATGCGGCTTTCCTCGTTCTTGATGCCGAACTTGCGCTCGGGCGAGGTCGGCACGTTGTGGTCGACCACGGCCAGCGTCTTTTCCGGATGCCGGACCTTGCGGCCGCTCATGCGCAGGCCTTCGAAGGCTTGCGGGCTAGTGACCTCGTGGACGAGGTGGCGGTCGATGTAGAGCAGGCAAGTGCCATCGTCCTGACGGTCGACCAGATGGTCGTCGAAAATCTTGTCGTAGAGGGTGCGCGGTGCGCTCATGTGCGTAAATCCGTCGATATGAAAAGGGGGAGAGTAGACGCCGGCAGTCCGGCGCCACGACTGCGATCAGTCGGCCTGGCTAAGTCGGCTGGTGAGCGCGCCGCAGACGCGCGCGGCAAATCGCGACGGCAGGCGCTTTCTGTCCTGCAGCACAAAACTTTTATAAGCCGGATCGCCGAAAAGCTCTTCCATGGCGCTGCTCATATCAATGTTTTGCCTTTTCGGCAATTGCGGGCGGCGGTGCGGCTTTCCCTTCCCCCTTGGGGGGAAGGTGGATCGGCGCGCAGCGCCGAGACGGATGATGGGTGTTGGAAGGAGTGCCGTCATCCGACCTCGCTTCGCGAGGCCACTTCTCCCAGGGGAGAAGGGAAGAGGGCGGCGCTCACATCACTTCAAACACAAACGTCTTCACCAGCGCTTCCGGATCGCCGATCGCGTAGCAGCGGAACCACGGACTTTGCTCCACGGCTCGCCATTTCTTCGCCTGCTCCAGTTCGTCGAACACCGCCTGGAAGCCGCCGCTCTCGAACACCTGGTCGCGCACGGTGAAGATGGCGTGGCCGCCGCTCTTCGTGATGCGCACCAGCTCATGCAGGCCGGAGGCTGGCGCGTGGCCGATGGTGAAGACGCCGGTCGAGAAGAAGGCGCGGAAATGCCCGTCCGGCCAGGGCAGCTGCCTGCCGAGCATCGCCTTCTTCAGCTCGCCATAAGCCTGCCGACTGCCGGCGAGCTTCAGCATGTCGTCCGAAAGATCTAGCCCGGCGATGTCGCCATAGCCCAGTGCCTTGAGCGACGGGCCGGAGAGGCCGGTGCCGCAGCCGGCGTCGAGCAGCGGACCTTCGCCGACAGGCACGTGGCGCGCCACCCAGGCTGTGATCAGGAAGGGGAGCAAATAACCGAGCGAGGCGGTCTCGCTGTCATAAGTAGCGGCCCACTCGGCATAGGCCTTGGCAAGCGCTTCCGGCGTGTCGGCCGTGTAGACGGAGTCCAGCGCCGCATTGGCCTTGTCGAAATTCATCGATTGTCCTCCTCCGCTACCGCGCGGCGAGGATCGTAGCGCGGTCTTTGGCGGGCGGCTATTGCTGGTGCTGGCGGCGCAGCCGTTTCTCGAGCCCCCTCAGCGCCAGCGACAGGCCGACCGTGAGGATCAGATAGATGTAAGCGACGATGGAATACGTCTCGAAGAAGCGGAACGAGCCGGCGGCGTAGATCTTGCCCATCTGGGTGATGTCGGCGACGCCGAGCACCGAGACCAGCGAGGAATCTTTGACCATGGCGACGAAGTCATTGCCGAGCGGCGGCAGGATGGTGCGGATCGCCTGCGGAAAGACGATGAGCCGGAAGCGCTGTGCGCGCGTCAGCCCCAGTGCCTTGGCCGCTTCGATCTGGCCCTTCTCGACCGACTGGATACCGGCACGGAACACTTCGGAGATGAAGGCGGAATAGCCGATGGTCAGCGCCATGATGGCGCGCCACAGAAGCGAGACGTCGCGCACCTGCAATTCTCCGAGATAGCCGGCGCTCTGCAGCGGCGCGGTCAGCGCGTTCCACGCCGCGACGAAGGCCGGCGCGCCGGCGAACGCGATCCAGAACAGCAGCACCAGGATCGGCACACCGCGGATGATCTCGACATAGAAGCGGGCGATCTGGCGAAGCAGCCGCGAGCTCGACAGCCCCATCAGCGCGATGCCGAGCCCGATCGCCGAGGCCAGCCCGAAGGCGACCACGGTGACGAAAACGGTGATGCCGATCCCCTTGGCGACCGTGGCGAAGACCTGGGCGTAGAGGTCGCTGGAAGCGATGAACAGAGCGGCGGCCAATGCGAGGACGAGGGCGGCCGCCAGCCACCAGGGGAATTCGGATTTGGCTGCAGAAGCGGACGGCGCAGGCATCAGCTGGCACCGCTGGTGTAAGAATCGCGAAAGGCTGGCGCCAAGGCCCCCCTCTCTGGCCTGCCGGCCATCTCCCCCTCAAGGGGGGAGATCGAACTTCGCGTTGGCTTTCGCCAATCACCAACGTTGAATGAAGAGCACCGTCGGCGGAGCTGCCAATCTCCCCCCTTGAGGGGGAGATGCCCGGTAGGGCAGAGGGGGGTGCCTGGGCGCAATGTCAGCGTGATTTCTCGCAAATGCACCACCCTCAACAAAAGTGCCTACTGCCCCATCTTGTAATCAAGGAACCACTTCTTGTTCAGCGCATCGAGCGTGCCGTCGGCCTTGAGCGAGGCGATCGCGGCGTTGACCGGCTTCACCAGGTCGGATCCCTTGGGGAAGATGAAGCCGAAATCCTCGGTGCCGAGCGGCCCGCCGATGAGCTTGAGCTTGCCTTCGGAAGCGTCGACATAGCCCTTGCCGGCGGTGCCGTCGGTCAAGACGACGTCGACGTCGCCGGATTTGAGTGCCTGCACGGTGGCCCCGAACGTCTCGAACAGTTTGATGCGCGGGTTCTGCTCATTGCCGTCTAGCACGCTGTAGACGGCGGTGTAGAAGGGCGTCGTGCCCGGCTGCGCGCCGATCAGCCCGTCCTTGAAGGCGCCGAAACTCTTGGCGTCGGTGAAGCGGCTTTCGTCGCCACGCACCAGCATGAACTGCTCCGAGCGCATATAGGGATCGGAGAAATCGACCTTCTCCTTGCGGTCGTCCTTGATGGTGATGCCGGTCATGCCGATGTTGTACTGGTTGTCGGAAACCGCCTGGATCATCGCGTCCCAGGAGGTGTTCTGGTACTCGACCTTGAAGTTCAGCCGCTTGGCGATCTCGTTCATCGCGTCATATTCCCAGCCGATCTGCTTGCCGGTCTTGGAATCGATGAACTGCAGCGGCGGATAGGCGTTTTCCGTCACCACCACCACCTTCTTGCCGCCGAGGTCGGGCAGCGTCTCGGCCAATGCGGCGACAGGCGCGAGAAGGCAAGCCAGCAGGGCTGCCAGCAGCAGTTTCGATTTGGTCATGACACGCTCCCAGAAACTTGAAACGCCCGGCGAATGTGCCGGGCTTGCAGGAAAAATCCGGCGCCGACTTTAGCTTTCCGCAAGCGCCTTGCAAGCCGATCCGCTGCGCGGATGGGCACCAAAGTGGATTCCCGTGCTCTCAACGACGTGGTTTTGGAACGTATCGGGGTGGATCGATTATTCCGTCGCTTCCGAGCTCGCGTTGCGCATCTCGGCGACAAAGCGAGTGAGCACACCGTGCAGGGATCGCAGCTCGCCGACCTCGAGTGGCAATTGGCATGCCAGGGCGGCAGGCACCCTGGCTGCCCTCTCGCGCAGGGCCTCGCCTTTGGCCGTCGGCTCGACCAGCACCCGGCGCTCGTCGGCGGCATCGCGCCGGCGGCTGACCAGGCCGGCCGCTTCCATCCGCTTGAGCAGCGGCGTCAGCGTCGCCGAATCCAGGCCTAGCGCCTCGCCAAGCGCGCCCACCGTGCTCGGCGCGCGCTCCCACAGGACCAGCATCGCCAGATATTGCGGATAGGTGAGGCCGAGTGGGTCGAGCAGCGGCCGGTAGAGCTTGGTCATCAGCCCGCTCGCCGAATAGAGCGCGAAGCAGAGCTGCTGATCCAGCCGCGGAACGGCAATCGCCCCGGCTCTATCCGCCGGGACGTCGCTGACGGTCGCTGTGATCTCTGTCGTCATGCTGCCTTTGCCGGAAGCGCCACGGTCGAAAGCGCCACCTCGATATTGCCCCTGATGGCGTTGGAATAGGGACAGATCTGGTGCGCCGCCGATACAAGCGCTTCCGCGCCCGCCGGATCAAGGCCTTTCGTCTCCGCCGCCAGCGACACGCCGAGCCGGAAGCCGCCCTGGTCGTTGGGATGGAGGCTGACGGTGGCCGTCACCGCGGCGTCTTCGAGCGGCAGCTTCTGCTTGCGCGCGACGAAGCGGATCGCGCTTTCGAAGCATGCGGCGTAGCCGGCGGCGAAAAGCTGCTCCGGATTGGTGGCGCCGCCCTGCCCGCCCAGCTCTTTCGGCATCGCCAGATCGACCTTGAGCAGGCCGTCGCTGGTTTCGGCGTGGCCGGCGCGGCCGCCGGTGGCGCGAGCCTGAGTGGTGTAGAGTGCAGACATGTGTGGTCTCCTGTTATTTTGTACACGATTATTTAGTGTACAAGATAGTTTGTCGTCAACGTCCGCGCCCGGATTTTTGGACGGAAAGCCTTCACGGCTACGTGAACGTGTCCAGGAAACGAAAAAAGGCGGCCGAAGCCGCCTTTTCCAGAAACGATTGGTTGAAAGCCTTACTCGGCCGCGGCTTCCGCGGCCTTGGCGGCCTCGGCGGCGGCCTTCTTCTCGGCGGCGTCCTGCGCTGCCTTCTCGGCGGCCAGCGCCTCAGCGGCGGCAACCTTCTCGGCCTCGATGCGCGCCTTCTCGGCGTTCAGCGCATCACGCTCATCGTCGTTCAGCTTGCGGGCGCGCACACCGGTGTTCTCCGAAATGCGGGCCGACTTGCCGCGACGATCGCGCAGGTAATAGAGCTTGGCGCGGCGCACCTTGCCGCGGCGCACGATCTCGACGCCCTCGACCATCGGCGAGTAGACCGGGAACACGCGCTCCACGCCTTCGCCGTAGGAAATCTTGCGGACGGTGAAATTCTCCTGGAAGCCGGAGCCGGAACGGGCGATGACGACGCCCTCATAGGCCTGGACGCGGGTACGAGTGCCTTCGGTGACGCGCACCTGGACGCGCACGGTGTCGCCGGGCTGGAATTCGGGAAGCTTGCGCTTGGCTTCGATCTTGGCGGCCTGTTCGGCCTCGAGCTGACGGATGAGATCCATCTCAAATATCCACTTCTTGTTCTTCCGACAGTCAGAGCGTCCTCAACTCGCCTTGCAGTTCCATCGACCGCTTGGCTATGCCCTCTGTCCAACATAGGACATCGGGCAGGGACGGCTACACCGCCATTGTTGACGGGTTCCGAAAGATCGTTCTTCCGGTTCGGGCGGGCACATACAGCTATTTTGACGCTTTGTCACGCCTTGGCCCTGTCTTTTTTGGCCGCATGCCATCACGCAATTGGCTCCGGCGGGGTTGCGCCGGCCCTCCCAGCTTCCTAATCCGGAGAAAACAATCCTCTCCGGCGGCGTCCTGATGTCTGTTTTCGACGCGATCCTGCTCTTCCTGTCGGGCTTTGTCTCAGGCGCTGCCAATGCGGTCGCCGGCGGCGGGACCTTCATCACCTTTGGCGCCATGACGCTGGTCGGCGTGCCGCCGATCGTCGCCAATGCCACCTCCTCGGTGACCCAGTTTCCGGGCTACATCACCTCGACGCTCGCCTATGCATCCGACATTAGGCATTTCTGGCGCCAGGCATTGCTGCTCTGCCTGATCTCGGCCCTCGGCGCACTGGCCGGCGCGCTCATTCTTCTGGCGCTCGACAACCCCTCGTTCCGCACGCTCGTGCCCTGGCTGCTGCTTGCGGCCACCGCCCTGTTCGCCGCCGGGCCGTGGCTGAAGCCGGCGCCGAAGCCCGGACACCAGCCGACCGTCGGCTGGCTCGCCGGTTCGCTCGTCCAGTTCCTGACCTCGATCTATGGCGGCTTCTTCGGCGCCGGCATGGGCGTCATGATGCTGGCGACACTGGGCCTGACCCAAGCCGGCGACTACCACCGGCTGAACGCGATGAAGAACATGCTGGCGGTGGTCATTGCCGCCATTGCCATCCTGGTCTTCGTCTCCGGAGGTGTCGTCGCCTGGCCCCAGGCGATCGTCATGATTCCTGGCGGGGCGCTCGGCGGCTATGCCGGCGTCTGGATCGCCAAGCGCGTGCCGCAGAACGTCGTGCGCGGCTTCGTCGTCGCCGTCGGCCTGTTCCTCGCCTTCTACTATTTCACCAAGGGCTGAGAAATCCCGAAGAGTGGGACCCGGTTTTCGGAAAAGATCATGGTCAGATAAAGAGAAGGACGATCCGCTCGAGCTACCGGGGCGGATCGTCCGCCAGCAGATCCGGCCGCCGCTCCTTGGTCAGCTTCTCTGCCTCGGCCCGCCGCCATTCTGCGATCTTTCTGTGATTGCCCGAGATCAGCACATCGGGAATCGGCCGGCCCTCGAACTCCTGCGGCCGCGTATAGTGCGGATGTTCGAGCAGGCCGTTCTCGAAACTCTCTTCTTCGCCGGAGACCGCATTGCCCATGACGCCCGGCAAGAGCCGCACCACGGCATCGAGCAGCACCAGCGCGGCCGGCTCACCGCCCGACAGGATGAAGTCGCCGACCGAGACCTCCTCTAATCCCCGCGCGTCGATCACCCGCTGGTCGACGCCCTCGAAGCGGCCGCACAGGATCACCGCGCCAGGCCCGGCGGCAAGCTCGCGCACGCGGGCCTGCGTCAGGGGTTTTCCGCGCGGGCTCATCAAGAGGCGGGCGCGCGCATCACCCGGCGGCGAGGCATGGTCGATGGCTTTCGCCAGCACGTCGGCGCGCATCACCATGCCGGCGCCGCCGCCAGCCGGCGTGTCGTCGACGGTGCGATGCCTGTCGGTGGCGAAATCGCGGATCTGGATCGCCTCAAGCGACCATGTGCCGGCTTCCAGCGCCCGGCCGGCCAGCGATAGGCCGAGCGGACCGGGAAACATCTCCGGATAGAGCGTCAGCACCGAGGCAACAAAGCTCACCGATTGCCCCCGGCGTCCTTCGGTCCGCGCGGCCGGCCCTTCGGGTCGAAGCCGTCGCGGCCGGGAGCGGCCTGGCCATCCTCGTCTTCGACCAGCCCCGCCGCCAGCGGATCGACGCGGACGAACCCTTCGGCGACCGACACCTGCGGGACAGCGGCCTGGGTGAACGGAATCAGTACGCCTTTGCGGCCGGCAAGCGTCACGTCGAGTATGTCGCCACCGCCGAAATTGTGCACGGCGACGACCTTTCCGATGGCCGCGCCGGTGTCGTCCCTGACCTCCAGCCCGATCAGGTCGGCGTGGTAGAACTCATCCTCCTCGCCGTCGTCAGGCAGCACCGAACGATCGACGAACAGCTCGGTGCCGGAAAGCGCCTCGGCGGCATTGCGGTCGCTGATACCCTTGAAACGCACCACCACGACGGTGTTGGCGGGCCGGATGTCGATGATCTGGAAGGCGCGGCCGTCCTTGGCATAGAGCGGCCCGTAATCGGCCAGCGCCAGCGGATCGCCGGTGAAGGTCTTCACCCGCAGCTCGCCCTTGATGCCATGTGCGGCGCCGATCACGGCCAGCTGGACGGGGTTCTGGGGCTTGGTCATGGCGCGACATCCTTTGCCCTGCTCTAACCCTCCCCAGCCGTCATTTCAATGATCGCCCGGCGTCATTCCAATGATCGCCTCTTCACCGCTTCCTAACCCGACTGGCGGACAATGCCGCCATGCAGGAATTCCTCATCCCGGCAAAACCCGACCTCCAGGCGGCGCGCGAGAACTGGCTGAAGATGCTGGCGCGCGAACGGCGGCTGTCACCGGAGACGGTGGAAGCCTATGAGCGCGACACCCGCCAGTTCCTGCATTTCCTGACCGGCCATTGCGGCGGTCCGCCCGGCATATCCGACATTGCCGAGTTGCGCCCGGCTGATCTGCGCGGCTTCCTCGCCGCCCGCCGCAACGCCGGCGCCGGTGCCCGCACGCTCGGCC
>NZ_RZOJ01000208.1:0-10298 GCF_003998845.1 Mesorhizobium sp. M4A.F.Ca.ET.022.05.2.1
TCATGCGCCGGCTGGAAGGCCGGGTCCCGGTGGTCGTGGTCACGCAGGAATTCAACGCAGCGGCGGTGCGCATCCTGGTCCAGCTCAAGGTCGCCGACTTTCTGGTCAAGCCGATCACCACCGCCGACCTGGTGCGTTCCGTCGTGCGGGCGCTGCAGGGGCCCGGGCGGGAGGAAAACACCGAGTCGCAGATCTATACCTTCATGCCCGCCGCCGGCGGCGTCGGCACCACGACGCTGGCGCTGCAGACCGCCTTCCAACTGCATCATTCGGTGACGCGCGGCGCCTCGACCTGCGTCGTCGACCTCAATTTCCAGCAGGGCGCCTGCGCCGAATATCTCGATCTCGAGCCGCGCTTCGACATTACCGAGATCGAGAACCAGCCGGAGCGTCTCGACCGGCAGCTGCTGGACGTGATGCTGTCCAAGCATGCGAGCGGGCTCTGCGTGCTGGCGGCGCCGACGCGCCCGTCGGAGATGCGCTCCTTCAAGACCGACGTCGTGGTGCGCATGCTCGACCTCGTCTCGGCCTATTTCGACAATGTCGTCATCGACATGCCGCGCACCTGGTTCCCATGGACCGAGACGGTGCTGCTCGGCTCCAACAAGCTCTATATCGTGGCCGAGATGACGGTGCCGTGCCTGCGCCACACGCAACGCCTCATCCAGGCGATCTACGAGACCGCCGGCAGGGAGGTGAAGCCGAACGTGATCGTCAACCGCTTCGAGCAGAAGATGTTCGACAACGGCATCAAGCAGGCCGATGTCCAGGACATCCTCGGCGAGCATTTCGTCGGTGGCATCTCGAACAATTACCGGCTGGTGCGCGAGGCCGTGGACCGTGGCGTGCCGCTGCACGACATCGACCCGAACGCCAATGTCGTCAATGACCTGAAGAAGATCATCCTGCCCGAGGAAGCGGTGACGACGACGGCCAAGTCGAAGTCGCTGTTCGGCCTCGGCAAGGGCCTGCTGAAGAGGAAGGCCGGATGACCAGCCGCTTTTCAACGCTCCAGAACCGCGACCTGCGTCCGCAGCGCCCAGCCGAGGCGGCGCCGGTGACGCAGCACACCGTGGTCATCCCGACGACGCGCAAGCTTGTCGCGCCGAAGGTCGAGGCAGCCCCCGCCAAGAGCGCCAACAAGGTGCTCGACGCGCGGGTGCGTATCCACCGCATGCTGCTCGAGGAAATCAACCTCGTGGCGCTGGAACGGCTGCCGAAGGACGAGATGCGCCGGCAGGTGCATGAATTCGTCTCGGAAAAGACCCGCCATGAGCGAATGGCGATCAACACCGCCGAGCTCGACGCGCTGGTCGACGACATCGTCGACGAGATGGTCGGTCTCGGCCCACTGGAGCCGCTGCTCAAAGACCCCGAGATCAACGACATCCTGATCAACGGCCACCAGAATTGCTTCGTCGAAAGGCGCGGCAAGCTGCAGCAGGTGCATATCCCGTTCAAGGACGAGGCGCATCTGCTTCGAATCATAAACAAAATCGTCGCCGCGGTCGGCCGTCGCGTCGATGAGTCGGCGCCGATGGTCGACGCGCGCATGCTGGACGGCTCGCGTTTCAACGCCGCCATCCGGCCGGTTGGCGTCGACGGGCCGCTGGTGTCGATCCGCAAATTCTCCAAGAACAAGCTCGGCCTGCACAAGCTGGTCGAATTCGGCGCCATCACCCAGAACATGGCCGAGGTGCTGGCGGCGGCCGTGCATGCCCGCAAGACCACCATCATCTCTGGCGGCACCGGCACCGGCAAGACGACGATGCTGAACGCGCTGTCGGCCTTCATTCCCGAGGACGAGCGACTGATCACCATCGAGGACGCCGCCGAGCTGCAATTGCAGCAGCCGCATGTCGCGCGCATGGAGACACGGCCCGCCAATATCGAGGGCCACGGCGAACTGAAGCAGCGCGACCTGGTCAAGAACGCGCTGCGCATGCGCCCCGACCGCGTCATCCTCGGCGAGTGCCGCGGCGAGGAAGCCTTCGACATGCTGCAGGCGATGAACACCGGCCATGAAGGCTCGATGGCGACCATCCACGCCAACACGCCGCGCGACGCCATCTCGCGCCTGGAGCAGATGCTCGGCATGACCGGCATGCCGATGACGGTGCAGTCGATCCGCAGCCAGATCGCCAGCGCCATCGACATCATCGTGCAACTGACCCGCCTGTCCGACGGCAAGCGCAAGGTGACCAGCGTCGCCGAGGTGACCGGCATGGAAGGCGACGTCATCCAGATGCAGGAGATATTCCGCTTCGTGCGCACCGGCATGGAGGCGGACGGCAAGATCCTCGGTCACTACGAGGCGACCGGAATCCGCCCGCGCTTCCTCGAGGACCTGCGCGCCATGGGCATCGAATTCCCGGGCAAGTATTTCGAACCCGGCCGTCCACAGGAGTAACCGGTGTTCGGAGGCTTCAGCGCGATCTACGTCGTCTATGCCGCGGCAGCGCTCACCGGCATCATGATCGCAGAGGCGTGCTACCTGCTTTATGCCGGCCGCAGCGACAAACGCACCGCAATCAACCGGCGCATGAAGCTGCAGGAGAACAAGATCAGCCAGGAACAGGTGCTGATCCAGCTGCGCAAGGAACGCGGCCTGGAGGCGGGCAGCTCGGTGTTCTCGCTCGACCGGTTCCACGCCTTGCGCACCCAGTCCGGCATGACGATGCCCCTGTCCAAATTCCTGGCGATCACTTCGGGCGCGGCGCTGGTGGCGGCGCTGGTCGCCATCTGGTACGGGCTGCCGTTGCTGCTCGGCCTGCTATTGTTTGTCGTCCTCTTGCCGGTGCTGCCCGTCATGTCGCTGCGCTTCCAGCGCGGCCGCCGGCTGAAACGGTTCGGCATGCAGTTGCCGGAGGCGCTGGAACTGATCACGCGCGGCCTGAAGGCCGGCCATCCGGTGCCGGTCGCCATCTCCATGGTGGCGCGCGAGATGCCGGACCCGATCGGCACTGAGTTCGGCGTCATCGCCGATGAGGTGACCTACGGCTCGGACCTGGTTTCGGCGCTGAATTCGCTGTTCGACCGGGTCGGCCATGAAGACCTGCCGTTGTTCGTCACCGCCGTGTCGATCCAGAACAGTTCGGGCGGCAATCTGCGCGAGATCCTCGACGGGCTGTCGTCGACGATCCGCGAACGCGGCAAGCTGCGTCGCAAGGTGCGCGCGATTTCGACCGAGGGCCGCATGTCGGCCTATATCCTGACGGCCGTGCCGGCGCTGCTGTTCGCGGCCATCATGGTGATGATGCCGCAATTCTACAAAAGCGTCTGGGGCGAGCCGAAGACCTGGTACTTGCTTGGCGGCTCGGTCACCTGGCTGATGCTGGGCAATGCCATCATGTTCAAGATGTCGAACTTCAGGTTCTGACATGCAGGCTGTGATCGAATTCCTCGCTTCGCTCGCGCCGACCTCGCTGTTGCCGGTTGCGGTGCTGCTGCTGATGCTGGGTGGCAGCGCGGTGGCCTGGCCGCTGGTCGTTGCCAAGGGCGACCGCAACGAGGTCAAGCGCCGGCTGAAGGTGGAGGAGAGCAGCAAGGCCGTCGAGCAGACTGAGCCTGCGCCGCGGAAGAATTCCAACGCGGTGCGCGAGAAGGCGGTGAAGCGGGCGCAGGAATTCTACGCCAAGAGCGACCCCGAGAATGTCGCGCGGCTGCGCATGAAGCTGATCCAGGCCGGCTACATGGAACCGCGTGCTGTCGGCACCTTCTTCCTGATCCGCTTTGCCGCCTTCGTCGGCCTGGCTCTTGGCGCCCTGCTGCTCAACCACTGGATGGCGAGCGCGGATTCGACCATGACCAGCCGCTGGACCTTCGTCATCCTTTCGGGCGCCGCCGGCTATTTCCTGCCCGGTCTGGTGCTGACCCAGAAGGTGCGGGAGAAGATGCGCGAATACCGCAACGGCTTTCCCGACTTCATGGACCTGATGATCGTCTGCTCCGACGCCGGCATGAGCATGGAGGCCGGCATCGAGCGCGTCTCCAAGGAGCTCGCCAAGACCTATCCTTCGCTCAGCATGAACCTGCAGCTGGTATCGCTGGAGCTCAGGGCCGGGCGCAGCCTCGACGATGCGCTCAAGGCGCTCGCCGATCGTCTCAGCCTCGATGAGGTGCGCTCCTTCGCGACGCTGCTGCAGCAGTCCAAGGAACTGGGCACCAGCCTGTCGGGGGCGTTGCGCGTCTTTTCCGACGAGATGCGGCACAAGCGCATGTCGCTGGCCGAGGAGAAGGCGCATGCCCTGCCAGCCAAGATGTCGGTGCCGGTGACGGTATGCATCCTGCCGGTGGTGCTGATGATCGCCATCATCCCGATCATCGTAAAGATGACGACCGCGCACTGAACCCACGGCAACGCTGGTTAACGCATCCTTTGCGCGCAACCGAAATTTAGGGGCATTTCAGCACCGAAGCTTAATCGCTGCTGTGTACAGTGCTCCCTGAAGAACGACCCGACAAATCGGGCGATGGGGCAGGGGCATGCGTCACAGACATCCCGCGGCAATGGCCGCATTGGCAGCCGTCTTGATGATCACCGGTTGCACGACCAGCAGCAACCGCGTCGACACGACCAAGACCACCGCGATCCAGCCAGCGTCCAAGGATGTCAGCGCTTCCGACCTGGCGGAGGGCAAGGCGCAGTTCCGCGAGGCGAATTACGGCCTTGCCGAAAAGCATTTCCGCAAGGCCGTCGAGCTCAAGGCCGACAATGCCGAAGCCTGGATGGGGCTGGCCGCTTCCTATGACGAGCTCGGCCGTTTCGACTTCGCCGACCGCGCCTATGACCAGCTCTTGAAGGTCGCCGGCCGCAAGCCGCAGATCGTCAACAACATGGGCTATTCGCAACTGCTGCGCGGCAACAAGACGAAGGCAAGGGTCTTGCTGCTCGAGGCCAAGGCCCACATGGCCGATCCGACCGTGGTCGACGCCAACCTCGCGCTCCTGAACAAGAGCTAGAGGCTTTCGCGCCTAGACTGAATCGTTCCGCCCGAATCGACTTAGTCGCTGCGAGACGAGACAATTTCAACCGGCACTATTTCCTGTTTGTCGATTTGCAAAAGACAATTCGACGGATGCGGCTTCCTGCTGGCGGACGCCGCTTTGTCAGCCGCATGCGCGATGCACAACATCGGGCATGCGGCCTCTTTCGCACGGGTCGCGTCGCGATCGTCGACAGAACTGTTTCAATATAAACCAGAACGTCTCTAGTCTTCGCGCGTGCCCTTCATAGTAGTGGACGCTTTGTAAACCTTGTCCGAAGGTTGCGTCGAAAGGTTAGCTGAAAACGGTGTCGGCGGGCCGTCGTTAACCTAGAATGGGGATGCAACCGACGTCTCCCAAGAGGCTGCGCTCAAGAATGTTGGATTTTAGTTCGCTCCTGCTCGCGGCGGCGCTGTCGGGCTCGTGCCTCAGCATCACGCTGTTTGCGATCTGGTTCACCGCGCCGCGGGCGCACTTCGTGCTGACGGTGGCGTGCGGCATGCTCGTGCTTGTCGCGCATGTCGTGCTGTTCTGGCAGTACACAAAGGAGCCCGGCCCTTTGCTGTGCCAGGCTACCCTTGCGCTGCTCAACCTGGGTTTTTTGGTGATCTGCCTGTCGTCCATGCAGTATCTCAGCGTGCCCGGCTACAAGCGCGTGATTGTGCCGACCCTGCTAGCAATGACCGTTTGCGCCGCCGTCACCTATTTCGGTTTTGACGGTATCGGCTTCATCCTCACCTATGCGACTGTTACGGCGATGCTCGTCGTGATCGGTGTGATGTTTTGGATCAAGGGCGGCGGTCATGATCGCCGGATCCTGCTGGTCGTCTCATTCCTCAGCGGCACCTGTGCGGTGTCCTTCGCACTGTGTGGCTTAGTGCTGGCGATCCGTGGACAGTGGGTGCTTGGCTTGGCACCCAACAATTGGGCCGAACGGCTGAATTCCGTCGTTGCGGTCGCCTGCATGACCGGTCTCGGCGCGCTGACGCTTTCGCTGCACCACTTGCAGGCGCAGATCGAATTGAAGGCCGAGACCCTGACCGATCCACTGACGGGGCTGATGAACCGGCGGGCGCTGAACTCGCTCTATGGCGAGCGCGCCTTCGGACCGTTCATGGCGGTGGTGATGTTCGACCTCGACCATTTCAAGAGGACGAACGACCTGTTCGGCCATCCGGTCGGCGACAAGGTTCTGTGCCGCTTCGCCGCGATTATCAGGAAGTACGGCAGGAGCGGCGTCGACGCCTTCCGCCTTGGCGGCGAGGAATTCGCGCTGGTCATGTCGCGCATGACCGAAGACAAGGCCTTCGATCTTGCCAGCAAGATCGGCGTCGCCTTCGGCGCCGAGGTGGTGCCAACCCCGCGCGGCCCGCTGCGCAGCACTGTCAGCGGCGGCATCGGCTTCGGCAAGGCCGAAGGCAGCAGCCTCGACGATGTGCTGGCCGAGGCGGACAAGGCACTCTACGCGGCCAAGCATGCCGGACGGAACTGCGTTCTTGTCCTGGACAAGGTGAGCAAGGCCGACGGGCCGGCCTTGCGTTCCGCTTGATCGCTCCCGAGCGCTACTCGGCAGCGCCCAGATATTCCGACAGCGGCGGGCAGGAGCAGACGAGGTTGCGATCGCCGGCGACATTGTCGATGCGCGACACCGGCGGCCAATATTTGGCCGACGTGTCGGCATCGCCTGCGGGATAGGCCGCTTCCAGACGCGAATAGGGATGCGTCCAGCTGCCGGCCAGCGCTTCCGCCGCGGTGTGCGGCGCGTTGACAAGCGGGTTATCGTTGAGCGGCCACTCGCCCTTCGCCACCTTGGCCGCCTCGCCGGCGATGGCAATCATCGCCTCGCAGAAACGGTCGAGCTCGCGCTTGGGCTCGGACTCGGTCGGCTCGACCATCAGCGTGCCGGCGACCGGGAACGACATGGTCGGCGCATGGAAGCCATAGTCGATCAGCCGCTTGGCAATATCGTCGACGCTGATGCCGGCGCTCTCCTTGAGCACGCGCGTGTCGAGGATGCATTCATGCGCGATGCGATCGTGCCTGCCCTTGTAGAGGAGCGGGAAATGCGGCGCGAGCCGTGTCGCCACATAGTTGGCCGAGATGATGGCCGTCTCCGTGGCCTGCTTGAGGCCGGAGGCGCCCATCATGCGGATGTACATCCAGGTGATCGGCAGGATGGAAGCGCTGCCGAACGGCGCTGCCGACACGGCATGCGCCGACCCTTCCGTGACATGGCCCGGCAGATAGGGCTTCAGATGCGCCTTGACGCCGATCGGGCCGACACCCGGACCGCCGCCGCCATGCGGAATGCAGAAGGTCTTGTGCAGGTTCATGTGGCAGACGTCGGCGCCGATGTCGCCTGGTCGGGCGAGGCCGACCAGGGCGTTGAGGTTGGCGCCGTCGAAATAGACCTGGCCGCCATGCTCATGGATGAGCGCGCAGAGGTGGCGCGCGCCTTCCTCGTAGACGCCATGCGTCGAGGGGTAGGTGAACATCAGCGCCGCGAGATTCTTGGAATGCTCGTTGGCCTTGGCCCTCATGTCGTCCATGTCGATATTGCCGTCCTCGGAACAGCGCACGACGACGACACTCATTCCCGCCATCGCTGCGCTCGCGGGATTGGTGCCATGCGCGGAGGACGGGATCAGGCAGACGGTGCGATGACCCTCGCCGCGCGAGCGGTGGTAGGCGCGGATGGCGAGCAGGCCGGCATATTCGCCCTGGCTGCCGGCATTGGGCTGCAGGCTGACCGCATCGAAGCCGGTGATTTCAGACAGCCAGCCTTCCAGCTCGCCGACCATGGCGCGATAGCCGGCCGAATGGCTGGCCGGCGCGAAGGGATGCAGGTTGGCGACGCTCGGCCAGCTCACCGGCATCATCTCGGCAGCGGCGTTGAGCTTCATGGTGCAGGATCCCAGCGGGATCATGGCGCGGTCGAGCGCCAGGTCCTTGTCGGCCAGCCGGCGCAGGAAGCGCATCATGTCCGTCTCGGAATGGTTCTCGTGGAAGACCGGCTGGGTCAGGAATTCCTTGCCGCGCGGTTTTCCAGGCACGGTTCGGTCGGCCGCCGCGGGGGCCTTGGCGCTGAAGAGGCCGGCGATCGCCTCGAGGTCGGACTCGGTCGAGGTTTCGTCGAAGGCGACGCCGATATGGTCGGCGTCGATGACGCGCACGAGCCGGCCGGTCTTCTCGGCGGCGGCGGCGATCGCCTTGGCCTTGCCCCGCACTTCGACCATTACCGTGTCGAAACGGCTGGCGCCGAGCACGGCAACGCCCGATGCCGTGAGGCCGGCGGCCAGGCGCCCGGCGAGCCCGTGGATGCGCTCGGCGATCGCCTGCAGGCCGGCGGGGCCGTGCCAGATCGCATAGGCGGTCGCCATGTTGGCGAGCAGCGCCTGCGCGGTGCAGATGTTGGAGGTGGCCTTGTCGCGGCGGATATGCTGCTCGCGCGTCTGCAGCGCCAGCCGGTAGCTGGGACGCCCCTTGCTGTCGGTGGACTGGCCGACCAGGCGGCCGGGCATCAGCCGGGTCAATTTGTCGGAGACGGCGCAATAGGCGGCGTGCGGGCCGCCGAAGCCCATCGGCACGCCGAAGCGCTGCATCGGACCGACGGCGATGTCGGCGCCCAGTTTGGCCGGAGCATCGGTCAGCGTCAGGCCGAGCGGATCGGCGATGAAGATGACCAGCGCGCCGGTGGCGCGGGCTTTCTCGATCGCCGCCTTGTGGTCGCCATAGACGCCGAAGGTGTCCGGCCAGGAGACGAGCAGAGCGGCGGTGTTGTCGTCGATCGTCTCGCCGTCGACCTCTGTGCCGAGCGGCTCGGCGCGGGTGCGCACGACGTCCAGCGTCTGCGGATGCGGCGTGCCGGCAATCGCCACCTTGGTGCGTTTGTCGCGGTGATGGCGAAGGGCAATGCCGACGGCCTCGGCAACGGCGGTGGCTTCGTCGAGCAGCGAAGCCGACGCCACCGGCAGGCCGGTCAGTTCGGTGACCAGCGTCTGGAAGTTGAACAACATTTCCAGCCGGCCCTGGCTGATCTCGGCCTGGTAGGGCGTGTAGGCCGTGTACCAGGCCGGGTTCTCGAACAGGTTGCGCTGAATGACCGGCGGCACGTGGACGCCGTGGTAGCCGGCGCCGATAAAGCTCTTCAGCACCGTGTTCTTGGCCATCGTCGCCGACAATTCGGCCAGTGCTTCGGCCTCGCTGGCCGGCGCGGGCAGCGTCAGCGGCTGGTCGAGGCGGATCGATCTCGGCACGGCCTGGCTGATCAGCGTCTCGACGGACGGGACGCCGATTACGGCCAGCATGGCTCGGACATCATTGAGGCCGGGGCCGATGTGGCGGGCCGAGAAGGGGTAGGGTGCTGCGGTCATCGTAACTGTCCTGCTCTCAACCGATATGGGCCTTGTAGGCAGCTTCATCCAGAAGCCCGTCGAGCTGGCCTTCATTGGCGAGCTTCATCTTCCACAGCCAGCCGTCGCCCGTGGCGGCCGAATTGACCAGCGACGGATCCGACGACAGCGAGGTGTTGGCCTCGGTGATCTCGCCGTCGACCGGTGCGTAGACATCCGACGCGGCCTTGACGGATTCGACCACGACGGCGGTGTCGCCCTTGGCCAGCTTGCGGCCGACTTCCGGCAGTTCGACGAAGACGAGATCGCCGAGCTGCTCCTGCGCGTAGTCAGTGATGCCAACGGTGGCGACGCCGCCTTCGACACGGAGCCATTCGTGGTCTTCGGTGAAATAGGTCTTTGCCATCGGGAATTATCCTTTGCGGTAGCGATGAGGTGTGAAAGGCAAGGGGTTGATATCGATCGGGATTTTCGTCCCGCGCACATCGGCGAAAAGTTTGCTTCCGGGCCTGGCGAGTGCCGTGTTGACGTAGCCCATGGCGACCGGATGACCGGCCGACGGGCCGAAGCCGCCGGAGGTGACATGGCCAGCCGCATTGCCGGCGGCGTCGAAAAGCGCGGCGCCCGCGCGCACCGGCTGGCGGCCGTCCGGCTTCAGTCCGACACGTTTCTGCGCCGACCCACGCTCCAGTATGGCGCGCAGAGCGTCGGCGCCGATGAAGTGGCCGGCGGCACGGATATCCTTGGGGACGGCCCACATCAATCCGGCGCTGGCCGGATCGAATTCCTCGGTGATGTCCTGGCCATGCAGGCAGAGCCCGGCCTCCAGCCGCAGGCTGTCGCGGGCGGCGAGGCCGATCCACTGCACGCGCTCGTCGTTGAGCAATGTCGCGACCAGGTCCCGCGCATCCGCTTCCGGCAAGCCGATCTCGAAACCGTCCTCGCCGGTATAGCCGGAGC
>NZ_RZOJ01000209.1:0-10295 GCF_003998845.1 Mesorhizobium sp. M4A.F.Ca.ET.022.05.2.1
GTGTCCAAGCTGCGCGGACCGCTGGCTGTCGAGGGCGGCGTCACCGGCGCCGACCGTTCGCTCGAGAACGGCCTCAAGCTGCCCGGCGAAGCCGACGACTTCCTGATCGCGATCGGCCAGCAGCCGCCGGAATCGCAGCAGATCGACGTGCTGAACATCTTCAACGACACCAGCAAGGAAGATGTCGGCGGCGTCATGACCGAGACGACGCTCACCGGCTTCAACATGGCTGACGATCTGAGCCTGGGGCTTGGTGTGACCGGCGATCCGACCTTCGGTGAATCCGGCTTCTTCCCAGGTGGCATCAGCTTCGGGCGCATCAGCGTCGACTCGAATGGCGATTTCGGCACCGACGACACCAAGAGCACCATCGAGGTGGTCAACCTGATGCTCGGCGAGGGCAACGACGAGCTCGTCATCGAAGGCACGCTCAATCCTGCGCCGCCGGTTCAGGTGACGAACACGTTCGACGTAACGGCATCCGGAGCCAATGGCGGCACCATCGTGCGCACCGGCTTCGACTGGAAAGCCATGGGCTTCCTCGTCGGCCAAACGGTGAAGATCGACAACCTGGCGGGCGTCTGGACGATCCTCGCCATCAATGATGCGCTGATCGATCCGGCCAATCCGGCCGAAGGCGCGGATCCGAATGACAACTCGATCCTGGTTCTGGGCGGACCGACGCTCGTCGGTGTGGCGGACGGGTCGCATACGATCACCGCTTTCGACAAGGATGTGATCACGCCGAACAAGTCGGTGGATGTGGCCAGCACGACGGCGGGTGGCATCATCACGCGCACCGACGGCGGCAACTGGGCCGGCTTTGCGGTCGGAGACTTTATCTCGATCGATGAGGATTTTGCGAAGGGCGAGTATCAGATCGTGGCGATCGCCGGCGCGGTCATGCACGTCATCGGCGGGCAACTCGCGCCGGTCTCGGAAGCGCCGCGCACGATCAATCGCATCAACCCGGTGACCAATGCCGTGCTGCAGACCGTGGTGGCCGAAGTCGACGTCGACCCGACCTATACCGGCGGCATCGTCACGCGCCAGGACGGCGTCAACTGGGCCGATGAAGGCTACCTCGCCGGACATCTGGTGACCATGGTCGATGCCGACGGCAAGCGCGACTTCCGCATCATCGAGATCTCGCAAGACGGCTTCTCGCTGACGCTCGAAGGTGCGCCGCTGGCGACGCAAAACGACGCGGTGAAGAGCTTCTATGTGCAAGGCCAGCATGGCGGGCTGACGCTCGTTCATGGCGGCGGCAACATGTATCTGGAAAGCGCCGGCCCGATGAACATCGCCGCCGGAACCGGTGGACAGATCATCGTCACCCGTCAGGACGGCCGCGACTGGTCGGAGGACCGCTATCAGGTCGGCCAGGTGATCCAGCTTGCGGGCGAGACCTATACGCGCACCATTCTGGCGATCGCCGACGCGACTCTGCCGGCGCCTGCCAACTCCGCGCTGACATGGGGTGACGGCAGTGTGCTGGTGCTCAGCGCACCGAACACACGCGCCGGCCAGCCAGCCGGCACCGTGCTCGCGCCCAACGCGTTCAACATCTATGCCGAGCGTTCGCTGCACGTCGCAGAGCCGCGCGTCATCACCGGGACGGCGACCGTCAACATCGCCACCAACAGCCTGACACGCAGCGCCGGCAGCTGGCTGGCGGATGGCTTCCATGTGGGCCAGAAGGTGCAACTGAGCGGCTTTGCCGGCACGTTCACCATCCAGGCGCTCAATGCGACCGTGATGACCCTGCAGAGCGTTGCGCTGACGCCGAAAGTCGGCGTTGCGATGACCGTTTCCGGTACCGACGTCACGCTGGACGGCGGCGCCCGCATCGGCGGCGACCACATTGTCGTCACCGGCGGCGCCGGACCGAACTCGCCGCTGGTCATCTATGGCGACACCGGCCAGGACGGCATCTGGTATTCCGGCCAGGCGCACAACGTTTTGGGTATGGAATTCGGCGAGAAGCCGTTCGATCCGTTCCCGGAACTGCAGGACGGCGAGAATGAGGATGACGAGTGGGTGTTCCCGCTCGCCAATCGCTACAAGTTCGCCGGCAACGACATCATCGACGCCAGCGCCTTGTTCGCCGGCACGCCATCGGCAAACCTGCCGAGCGTCGGCCTGACGATCTATGGCGGCGCGGGCAACGACACGATCTACGGCAGCCAGGCTGGCGATCATCTTGCCGGCGGTTCCGGCGACGACCTGATCATCGGCAACCGCGGCACCGACCACATCTATGGCGACAGCGGCGTGAACGTGAACATCTTCACGCGCCAGCTGTTCATCGATACGGTCGATAACAGTCCGTTGCCTTCGGCAAATCCGGACACCGACACCAACGGCACGACGATCAAGCCGGTCAAGTCGTCGGTTCGTGACCTGATGGATGCGGGCGACGACCTGATCTTCGGCGATGGCGCCTCGCATCTCGGCTATGGGCCGAGTTCGGTCGCGGCTGCCGGCGTGCTGGGCGACTTCGACGACATCATCTTCGCCGATCACGGCGTGATCGAAATGTTCGTCGACGATCCGAACTTGCCGTCGGCTTTGAAGCAGCGCATCCAGACGACCGAGCTGGTGCTGGTCACCGGCATCAAATCGGCCGAACTGCAGAATGGCGGCGACGATGTGGTGTTCGGCGGCCTCGACCGCGACGTCATCGTGGGCGGCGCCGGGCATGATCTGCTCGACGGTGACCAGCAAGACGATCGCGTCTTTGGCGACAACGTCTACATGTCGCGCCAGGGCGGCGCTGACGGCAACCTGTTGGACGATACGTTCAGCCTGCGCTTCCAGACGCTGGCCGGAACTTTGCTGTACAGCCGTACCGACCGGCCGATGCCGGCCGGCCTCGGCACGGTCAATGCCGACAACAGCGGCCTGCTGCTGGTCGACAGTACCGCTCGGCGGTATCGCGATCCGGACGGTGCTCCGTGGTGGAGCGAGTATTCGGTCGACTACGCGGCGCTGCATACCTTCGCCTTCGACGAGGGCACGGTCGGCGTCGGCAGCTTCGGTAACGACTACATCGCTGGCAGCGAAGGCCATGACGAACTGTTCGGTCAGCTCGGCCATGACGTGGTGCAGGGCGACGGCGGCATCGAGCTGGCCTTTGCCGGCACCTCGCATGTCGGCGCATCGCGCACATCCGGCGGCGTCACCGATCCGATCGGTCCGCTCACGGTGATCGCCTCCTTCACGGCGGCGACTGACGGCCAGGACTACATCGAAGGCGGCGGCGGTGACGACCAGATATTCGGCGGTCTCGGCCAGGATGATCTGATCGGTGGGTCCTCGTCCTTCTTCAGCCTCACTGATCCGAATGCGCGGCCCGACGGAGACGACTACATTTTCGGCGGCGCCGGCATCGAGATCGACCGCAATGACGACAATTTGCCGAATGACGGCACGCTGATCAATTCGCGCTTTGCTCGCGATGCCGACTCCATGATCGGCGACAACGGCAACATCGTGCGGATCGTCGGTGTCAATCACACCGACATCAATCCGAACGGCACGGCCGGCCAACAGCTCTATGTCCAGTTCAATTACGACGTGAACGACCCGGCGCGCGCCGGTGGCGAGCGTCTCGTCGTGCGCGGCATCCATCTGCTCGACTACACGCCGGGCGGCCCGGACTTCCGTCCGGACCTGTTCTCCAAGAACAACCCGAACGATCCCGCCTATCGCAGCGAATTCGGCATATGGGCCAAGCAGGACATCGGTGGCCATGATGAGTTCCATGGCGAGACCGGTGACGACACCGCCTATGGCGGCGGCGGCCATGACCGGATGTTCGGCGATGCCGAGAATGACGACTTGATCGGCGGTTGGGGCAATGACTGGATCTCCGGTGGTACCGGTGAGGACGGCATCCTGGGCGACGACGGCCGCATCTTCACCAGCCGCAACAGCGCGACCTACGGCGAAAGCCTGTTCGGCGTGCTGCCGCTGCTGGCGACCGATCCGGATACGCGCACCAGCCAGGGCGATGTGCTCAACGAGTTCATCTACACGCCCGGACAGGTGCAGACCGAGACGATCAATGTCGGCGGCAAGATGAAGAAGGCGGTCGACCTGACGCCATACAATCTGACGCCAAATGCGCAGGGCGGCGACAATCCGCTGTTCGACGCCAATGTCGTCGACGACATCATTTTCGGCGGCCTGGGTGACGACTTCATCCATGGCGGTTCCGGCGACGATGCGGTCGGCGGCGGCGAAGCCCTGCCGGAGTCCTACACGCAGCGCTTCGACGCGGCGGGCAATGTCGTGGGCATCGTGCGCACCGACTTCTCGCGGCCGTGGAATCCTGGCGACGTACTGAAGTTTGGTCCTGACAGCGATCCCTGGAACGCACCGAAGCCGGTGCAGAGCCGGCTCGGCGAGTTCTTCCTCTACGACGAGTACGATCCGCGCCGGACGATCATGTTCAACGCCGATGGTTCGGTATGGAAGGCCGGCACGCCGCCTATCGCGCGCCAGTATTTCCTCAACCTCGTCGACAATGAAGGACCGCTGGTCAACGGCGCGATCGCTTTTGCGCCGAACGGCACGCCGACGGCGTTTGCGCAGCGCAACACCGACGGCAACGATGCGGTCTTTGGTGACCTGGGCAATGACTGGATCGTTGGCGGTACCGGCCGCGACCACATCTATGGCGGCTGGGGCAACGACCTCATGAACGCCGACGATGTACTCTCGACCAACAACTGGCTGAACGACCAGCCAGAGACGCATCCAATGTATGAGGACCGCGTTTTCGGCGGGGCAGGGCTCGACATCCTGATCGGCAACACCGGTGGCGACCGCCTGATTGATTGGGTCGGCGAGTTCAACAGCTACCTGGTGCCGTTCGCACCGTTCGGTATCGCGACGGTAAGCCGGCAGGTGCCGCCGCAACTGTTCGACTTCCTTTACGCGCAGGCATTCAGCGACGGTGTCGACATCACCCGCACCGCCGACACTGGCAGCATCAACGGGGACGACAAGTACAGCCACGTCCATATGTTCATGGGCGGCGTGGAAGGCGAAATCGGCCTGATCACCCAGAAGGATCATGGCTTCTGGCAGGATCAGACCGGCGGTCCGACGGATCCCCAGGCGGGCAACATCCCCGGCGGCAAGCGCGACGTGTTGCGCACGGCCGACTTCAATGATGGCAACGCCAAGGTCGTGGCGGTCGACGAGGGCAATTTCGCCGTCACCAGCGGTAAGCTCACCGTTCAGTCGGCGAGCACTTGGGACCAGGCAGCCGCGGTTCTCTATCTCGACGCCTATACGCCGATCTACTACGAGATCGCGGCGACCTTGACGACCGATAAGCCGACGGCCGGCTGGAAAGCCAACTCCTACATCATCTTCGACTACTACTCGCCGACAGATTTCAAATATGCCGGCATCAACATCTCGAACGACCAGATCGAGATGGGCTACCGCGACGCCAGCGGCTGGCATCAGTTGGTCAAGTCCAACAAGCCGGTGCAGCTCAAGGCAAACCAGGCTTACGATGTCCTGCTCGCGGTCAACGGCACGAACGCGACTTTGACCGTGGCTGGCGTGAATTGGTTCAGCTACACCTTCGCGCCGCGCATCCTCGAGGGCCAGCCGGTGGCGCTGAACAAGGGCCTCGTCGGTGTCGGCAACAGCGGCTCGAAGGGTACGGTGGACAACTTCCGTGTCCAGGTCTTGCCGCCCCAGATCACGCTCGACTACGCAGCCGAGTTCGACGCGCCGCCGACCTATCCGATGTCGAAGACCGCAGCTCAAGGCTGGACGCTCTCGGGCGGCAGGCTGAACGCGGCGGCCGGCGCCGGCACCAACCTGCTGGATGTCGGCCCGGCGATCGGGGCGGACGCCTATCTGGAACTGACGGCGAAGTTGAAGACCGCCGGCACCGGTGGCATCGTCTTCGATTACTACGGCGCCAACGACTACAAGTTCGTCACGCTGGATGTGGCGGCCCAGAAGGTTCTGGTTGGACACGTGACGTCGAAAGGCGGCACGGCGATCGATCAAAGCTTTGCCCGCACGCTCAGTTCAACGACGGACTATGAAGTCCAGTTGACCATACGTGGCGCTGCCGTCTCGATCACCGTCAACGGCGCATTCGTCGGCAGCTATGGCTTCAACTCAGCCGTTGCCGATGGCGAGTTCGGCCTGGTGACAGGCAATGCCGGGGCGTCCTTCGACCGGCTGCAGGTCCGCACCAACGCCTCGGCGTTCAGCACCAGCTCCAATCAGCTGGCACTGGCTTCGCCCGGCCAGGCGGGAGACACAGCAACGGCGGTCGGCGTCGATCAGGCCAGGGCGATGCTGGCGCAGGCGATGGCGATCTGGTCGGCCAGCGGCCAACTGGACGCGACAGAGCTTGCAAAACTGTCGAGCCTGGATGTGCAGGTCGTCGATCTGCCTGGCATGGCGCTGGCACAGTCGGTGTTCGGCGCCGTGCTGATCGACCGCAACGCGGCCGGAAATGGCTGGTTCGTTGACCTGTCACCTCTCGACAGCAGCGAGTTCCAGCTCGATGCATCCGGCCACCTGACGGCGTTGCCCGGCGGCGCGGCCGAGGGGCGGATGGACCTGCTGTCGGTACTGATCCACGAAATCGGCCATCAGGCGGGCCTCGATCACGATGACGACGAGACGGGCGTGATGTCGGCTGAGTTGGCCGTCGGCGAGCGCCGGCTGCCGGAGGCCGGATCGGCTGGTGAGGAGGTTGAAACGCAGCTCTTCCATGATGGCCTGGGCGTCTTTGTCGGCGCCAAGGAGCATGGATTGCTTCAGAGCGCTGGCATCGCCCCGGCTCAGGCGGTCGGAGACGTCACCACGATCTCGGCCGCAAGAGCTTCAGGCGATGCGGCGGCGGTAGCGAACTCCGACTCTGAGGCCGATGCAAGCGCGAAACCCGGCGATATCGTGCTGACAGGGGTTACTTCCGGCCTGCAGCCAAGCAGCCAGCCCGACTGGGTGTTTGACGAAACCAGCGGAACCTTCGTTGCCGCGCAGGATCGGCAGCAGGACCGTCCGCATCATGCGGCGCCTGATGCGGATCACGACGATGGCGACGCGGCTTCGGACGACCTCAACGGTCTCGCCGAATGGAGCAACCGCAAGGGGCTGCTGTCGCGCCTGTCCAGTCTGTTTGGAGTACGCTGAGACAATGATGACGGCGCAGTTCATACATTTCGCGAACTGCGTCCGCCGCCTCGAAACGGGTGTCCATGGCCGATAGCATCCTTGAAGGTGACACTCGCAGGATGCTGGATGATACCGGCATCGTCAGCTACAGCGTTCTAGACCAGGCGCTGTGGACACGCTTCCGTGCTGCCGGGACGTCTGATGAGTTCATCGGCGCATGGCTGGGCCTTCTGTGCCGCCAGCTACCCGATGCCTCCGCGGCAGCCCTGGTGCTCGGGGAAGCCGATGCCGGGCCTTATGTGCTGGCCGCCGCATGGCCGAACTCACAGTCGCCGGCCGGCGGGCTTCTCGGCGCCGCCGAAATGGCGACAGGAAAGCGTCAGGGCGTCAGTGTATCGGGTCCGGCAGACGACACACAGATCATCGCGTCCCCGATCCTCATCGACGGACATCTGTTCGGCGCCTGTGCCGTTGCCGTGAAGCGAAACGACGCTGCCTTCACCGACATCATGCGCAAGATCCAGTGGGCCTGCGGCTGGGTGGAAGTGCATGTGCGCCGCGGCATGAGCGATCAGAGCGAACAGGCGGCGCAGCGCAGTCGCTTTGCGTTCGACATGCTGGCGACGGTGATTGAGAAGAAGCAGTACAAGAGCGCCTGCACCGCGCTCGTTACAGAACTCGCCATGCGGTTGAATTGCGACCCGGTCGCTATTGGCGTGATGCGCCGGCGCTGGACGCGCGTTGCGGCGGTGTCCCACTCGGCGGCATTCGACAGCAAGGTCAGTTTCATGCGTGACGTCGCCGCGGCGATGGACGAGGCGATCGACCAGCGGGCCGTGGTCGTCGCGCCATCGCGCGAGGGGCAGGAATATCGCGTCAGCCTCGCGCACGAAGCCTTGACGCGCCAGCACAAGAACGGCGCTGCCCTGACCGTGCCGCTGCAAAGCAACGGCCGGATGACGGGCGCGCTCACTTTCCTGCGGCCCGTCGACGCGCGCTTTGACCAGGAGACGATCTACCTTTGCGACGCAGTTGCGGCCGTGGTCGGACCGGTCCTCGAGGAAAAACGCCGCAACGACCGAACCATCTTCACCAAGGCGCTCGAGGCAGGCTGGATCCAGATCAAGCGGCTGCTTGGCCCACGCTTCATCGGCCGCAAGATCGTGACGCTGGCCGCGGTGGCGATCGCCGCCTACCTCAGCGTCGCCACCTCGCCCTATGCGGTAACGGCGCCTGCTGTCATTCGCGGCTCGGTGCAGCGAACAATCGTCGCCCCATTCAGTGGCTATGTTCTGTCGGAATTCGCCAAGGCAGGCGAAACGGTGCGCAAGGATCAACTGCTGGCGCAGCTCGACGATCAGGACCTTAATTTCGAGCGGCTGCGGCTGGTCACCACCAAGGCTCAGAAAGAAACGGAATTTGACCGCGCGCTGGCGCGTGGCGAGCGCGCCGAAAGCCAGATCATCGAGGCCCAGATCAAGCAGGCGGACGCGCAACTGTCGCTGATCGACGAACAACTGCGTCGCACCCGCCTGGTGGCGCCGTTTGACGGATTTATTGTCTCCGGCGACCTGTCGCAATCGGTCGGCGCGGCGGTCGAGCGTGGCCAGGAATTGTTTCACATCGCGCCGCTCGATGCTTACCGCGTGGTGCTGGAAGTCGACGAAAGCGACATCGAAGACATCAAGATCGGCCAGACCGGCCAGTTGCGGGTCAGCGCATTGCCGAGGGAGCCGCTGACGTACAGGATCGAACAGATCACCTCTGTCTCGCGACAGGGCAACGGCCGCAACTCATTCATGGTAGAGGCTTCTCTCGCCGGGTCCCCCGAGCGGCTACGTCCCGGCATGGAGGGCGTCAGCAAGACCCATGTGGATGAACGGCTGCTGTTCTTCGTCCATACCCAGAAGATGATCGACTGGCTGCGCCTGACCCTCTGGCGCTGGGCGGGCTGAGCATGGACAGGAGCTATTTCAGTTCGTCCTGGTATCGCGTCGCGCAATTGAAGCCGCGGCTGCGAAGCCAGGTGAGCATCCACCGCACGATCTTCCGCGGCCAGGTCTGGTATGTGATGCAGGACCGGACTTCGGGCCGTTTTCATCGTTTCACGCCGGAGGCCTATTTCATCATCAGCCTGATGACCGGCCGACGCACCATGCAGGAAGTATGGGACAGCGCCTGCGAACGCCTCGATGAAAAGGTCATCACACAGGACGCGGTGATCCGCCTTTTGGGGCAGCTTCACGCTTCAGATGTGCTGTTCGGTGACATTCCGCCTGACATTGAGGAAATCGCCGACCGCGCCAGCAAGCAGCACAACCGTAAACTTCTGTCGAAATTCGCCAATCCGCTGGCGATTCGCGTCGGGCTGTTCGATCCGGACGAATTCCTGAACGCTACCTATCCGCTGGTGCGGCCGTTCCTGTCCTGGTTTGGCGGCGTCGCCTTCCTGGTGCTGGTTGCCTATTCGATTTTCCTTGCTGCGATGAACTGGCAGGCGCTGACCGGCGACGTGACCGACCGGGTTCTCTCGGCCGAGAATATCGTGCTGATCCTGATTGCCTATCCCTTCATCAAGGCCTTGCATGAACTCGGGCATGCCTATGCCGTCAAGCGCTGGGGCGGCGAAGTGCACGAGATCGGCGTGATGCTGCTCGTGTTCATGCCGGTGCCCTATGTCGATGCGTCGGAGAGCCTTGCATTCCGGGACAAGTGGCAGCGCGCACTGGTGGGGGCGGCAGGCATTATCGTCGAGGGGCTGTTGGCCTGTCTGGCGTTGATCGTCTGGCTGAACGCCGAGCCCGGACTGGTGCGCGCCTTCGCTTTCAACGTGATGCTCATCGGCGGCATTTCGACCTTGCTGTTCAACGGCAATCCGCTGCTGCGCTTTGACGGTTACTACGTCCTGAGCGACGTTCTCGAGATACCGAACCTTGGTCAGCGCGCGACCAAATATCTCGGCTATGTGGTGCAGCGGTATCTGTTCGGCATCGAAAGCGCCGAAACGCCGGCAACCGCACAAGGCGAAGAGTTCTGGCTTTTCAGCTACGGCGTCGCCGCGTTCTTCTACCGGATCGGCGTCATGGTGGCGATCGTCACACTGGTCAGCCAGCGCTTCTTCGTCGTCGGCA
>NZ_RZOJ01000020.1:0-33973 GCF_003998845.1 Mesorhizobium sp. M4A.F.Ca.ET.022.05.2.1
ACTCGGCCCGAAGGTGGCGCTCGGCGTGCAGATGCTGCGCGAGGCGGGCGAGATGCGCGTCACCTCGCCGGCCGGTACCGATCTCGTCATCGATCTGCGCAACGCACCCTGCGGCGGTACGCCGGGCTTCGGCACCACGCCCGGCGCGGTGGCGCACTGGCCGGGCGGGCTTTGCCTCGCCTTTCCCGGAAAGAACTGCGTCAACGGCCGGATCGTCATGGACGTGGGCGACATGAACCTTACGTTCAAGACGACGCTCACCAGCCGCATCGACTTCACCATCGAGGACGACTTCGTCACCGCCATCAACGGCGACGGCGTCGATGCCATCCATTTTCGCGAATACATGGAAGCCTGGAACGACCGCAACGCCTACGGCATGAGCCATGTCGGCTGGGGTATGCATCCGCGCGCCCGCTGGGTCTCGGCCGCCATGTACGACAAGCGTGACATGCAGGCGGTGGAGTTCCGCGCGCTGGCGGGATCGTTCCTGTGGTCTACAGGCGCCAACCAGTATGCCGGCCGCTATACGCTCGGTCATTTCGACCTGCCGATGCGCAACTGCACGATAACTCTGGACGGGAACGTCGTCGTCAAGGACGGCCTCCTGCAAGGCGAACTGGCGTCCTGACGCCCCTCGGAGAAGACCATGAGCGACATTGCCGATTACTACGACCTCTCCCGCATCCGCCCGCAGGTGCAAGCCAAGCTGCGGCTGGTCAACGAGCTTGGCCGCGATAAATTCGCGTCGCGCGCCAAGGGGATCGACGATGACGCCTCCTTCCCGGTCGAGAACTACAAGGATTTGGCGGCTGACGGCTTTCTCGGGCTCTGCATCCCGGAGGAATTCGGTGGCTGGGGCTTCTCGATGTTCGAGTATGCCATGGTCGGCGCCGAGATCGGCAAATACTGCGGCGCCACCGCACTGACCTTCAACATGCACAACTCGTCCATGGCTTGGTCGCGTTTCATGTTCGATATGCCGAACCTGACGCCCCAGGAGAAGGCGGCATTCGCGCCGCTGCGCGAGCGCCAGTTCCGCCGCGCCATCGCCGAAAAGGCGATCTATTCGCAGCCTATCTCCGAGGGTGGCCAGAACTGGACCTCGAAGCCGAACCAGACGCAGTGCCGCAAGGTCGACGGCGGCTGGAAGATCAACGGCTTCAAGAAATTCGCCTCGCTGGCCGGCTATTGCGACTACTACACCATCGTTTGCACCGAGGTGTTCGAGGGCCGGGAGCCGCGCCACGAGGACACCATGCTGTTCGTCGTCCACAAGGATGCGCCGGGCCTCAGCGTCAAGGGCGACTGGGATCCGCTCGGCATGCGCGGCACCAACAGCCGCGACCTCATCCTCAAGGACGTCTTCGTCACCGAATTGGACCTGTTGATGCCGCGGGGCATCTTCGGCAAGACGCTGCCCAACTGGCCTCACATGATGGTGACCCTTTCGCCCACCTATATGGGTGTCGCGCAGGGCGCCTTCGACTTCATGGTCGACTATCTCAAGGGCAAGGTGCCCGGCCAGCCACCGATAGATCGGCGCATGTATGCGACCAAGCGTATCGCGGTGGGCAAGATGTACGCCCGGCTGGCGAACATGCGCGCGCTGTGGTGGCAGGCTTTCGGCGAGTCGAAAGGCTTTCCGACCAAGGGCGAGGTGCTGCGCATGTACGCCGCGCAATACAACGTCATGGAAGGCGCGGCCGAGATGACGTCGATGGCCATCCGCACCTGCGGCGGCCAGTCGATGCTGAAATCGCTGCCGCTGGAGCGGATGTACCGAGACAGCCGTTGCGGCGCGCTGATGCTGCCCTTCACATCCGAGATCATGGAGGACTACCTCTCGGTACTGGCGCTCTACGAGATGGACGAGATCGACTCCGCCCCTGGCGATGAAGGCGGCGCCCGTATGTCGCTGTGGCGCGGCGAGCACGGCGCCGCGCGGTCGGCCCGGTAGACGCCAATGGCGCGCGAAACGGTCGAGGTCGTCGGCGTCTCAGCCGCCTCGCCGGAGGCGGTGTGGTCCGTCGTTTCGGATTTCTGCGGACAATGGCACCCGGCCATCGCCACCATCTACGCCGAGCACGACGCACGCGGCACGCTGGTCCGCGCCTTTACCGCCCATGGGGAGGGTACCGTCTATCGCGAGCAACTCACCTGGCTGAGCGACAGCGACCGCACGCTTGCCTACACACATCTCGAAGGCATTGCCGGTGCGCAATCCTATGACGGCCGCATTGCCATTGGCGCCGGCGATCATGGCGGCAGCACGCTGCGCTGGAGCGCGCGGGTCGAAGCCGCGTCGCCGCGTCTGCAGGCGATTTGCGAGGGCACGAAGGCGATCTTCGAAGCGGGCATCGCCGCCCTGTCGGAGACAACGCTCGCTACCGACGCGGCGGAGCAGCCAAGGCCCCTGCCCGCCTCTGCCGCCACGCGGGACATAGTCATCGATGGCGAGCCTCGCCTCGCGCTAACGACGACGGATAGCGACGGGCCGCTCTGCCTGTTCCTGCACGGCATCGGCGGCTCGCGCGGCAACTGGCTGCCGCAACTCGCGGCCGCAGGCGGCGTTATGCGCGCGGCGGCACTCGACTTGCGCGGCTACGGCGACAGCGCGCTCGGGCGAATGCAGTCGACCGTAGGGGACTACTGCGACGACATCCTGCGCGTGAAGGAAGAACTTGGCGCCGATCGGCTGGTGCTGGTCGGCCTCTCCCTGGGCTCGTGGATCGCCACCTCCTTCGCCATGCGCCACCCGGAGATGCTGGCGGGGCTGGTCCTTTCGGGTGGCTGCACCGGCATGTCGGAGGCAAGCCTCGAGGAGCGTGAGACCTTCCGTGTCAGCCGCAAGGTGCCGCTGGATGCCGGCCAGACGCCGGCCGATTTCGCTCCCACGGTGGTGGAAGTGCTGGCGGGGCCGAACGCCTCCGACGCGGTGAAGGAACAGCTCTTCCGGTCGATGGCGGCGATCCCGTCCGCCACCTATCGCGACGCGCTCGTCTGCTTCACCAATCCCTCCGAGCGTTTCGATTTCTCGCGCCTGACCATGCCGGTGTTGATGATGACGGGCGAGCACGACCGGCTGGCGTCGCCATCGGAGATCCGCGGCGTTGCCGGACGAATACTCGACCAGGCCTTCCGGCCAGACATCCGCTACGAGACCATCGCGGATGCCGGCCATGTCTGCAATGTCGAGCAGCCCGCAGCCTACAGCCGCATCCTGCTGGACTTCCTGAGGAAACTGCCGCGATGACCGCCTTGTCCCGCCGACAGCAAAACAAAATCGAGCGCGAGCGGCGCATCCTGGAAGCCGCGCTGAAGGTCTTTTCCGAAATGGGCTATTCCGGCGCCAACATGGATGCCGTCGCTCTCGAGGCGAACTTGTCGAAGCCGACGCTTTACCAGTACTTCCAGTCCAAGGAGGCGCTGTTCTCGGCCATGATGCTTGGCGAGCGCGACCAGATGCTGGCGGTCTTCGAACATCCTTCCGATCGCGGCATGGTGGCGGACCTGCTGGAATTCTCATGGGACTACGCCGACACCGTGCTGCGTCCGGACCTCCTGTCGCTGGCAAGGCTCATCATCGGCGAGGTGCAACGCTTTCCGGAGATCGGCCGCGCCTATCAGGAGGTGGGGCCGGACCGCCTGCTGCGCGGCATCATGGATTATCTGGAAGGCCAGCGACGCGCCGGCCGGCTGGCCTTCGACGACGCCGAACTCGCCGCGCAGGATCTATGGGGCCTGATCCTGTCGGCGCCGCGCACGCAGGCCCTCTACATGCCGGACCACTCTCCCTCGCGCGCCGAGATCGCTCGTTATCTGCACAACGGCCTCAAGGTATTCCTCAAGGCCTATTCGACACAGCCCGAGACCGATCTCGCCGAACTCGCACGACTTATCGGCGCCCATTCCCTCAATCAGGTGCAACATGACGCTTGACGATTACCTGGCCGACCAGGCCAGCCGCTTTGCCACGGTCGCGATGACCGACACCAACGGGCTGCTGCGCGGGCAGATGGTCTCGGCCAACAGCCTCAAGGGCATTGCCAAGAACGGCATGGGCATGGCCCCCGCGCAACTGGCGCTGGACCCGACCGATGCGATGCTCATCATTCCTGGCGTCAATGACGATAAGGGTGATTTCCACGATGACCCGTTGCAGCTCGATCCCGGTTCCGCCCGCCGCCTGCCGTGGTCGAAGGCCGGGCATGACCTGCTGGTGCTGTCGAACTACACCGGCGCTTCAGCGCAGATATGCCCCCGCGCGATCCTGAAATCCGTTCTTGCCCGTGCCGGCGAAGCGGGGCTGGTGCCGAAATACGGAATGGAGCTGGAATACACGCTGTTCGACGAGACGCCGGAGAGCGCGAAGGCCAAGGGCTACCGCAATCTGAAAACCGCGACGGCGCATGCAAGCCACGACCTGATCCTTTACCAGGTCGTCCAGACCGAGTGGTACGAGGCCGTGGCCGCCATGTGCGAGCCGCTGAGGATCGACCTCGCCAAGATGCACGAGGAGATCGGCGCTGGTTTCATGGAGGCTTGCATCGGCGCCGGCGAAGGCCTGGAGCCGGCCGACCAGCTGGTTCTCCTGAAGAACTTCATCCGCGCGCTGGCGCTGCGGCAGGGCCGGTCGGTCACCTTCATGCCGCGCTGGAACGAAAAGGCGGATAGCCAGTCGATCCACCTGCACATCAGCCTGAAGGACAAGACAGGCAGATCGCTGTTCTGGGACGCGAAGGAGAAGAACGGCGTCAGCCGCACTTTCCGCCACTTCCTCGGCGGCCTGCAGGCCTATGTCGGCGACACGACGCTGGTCTTCCAGCCGACGGTGAACAGCTACCGGCGTTTCGCCCCCGGCACCTTCGCGCCACCCGGCCTGACATGGGGTTTCGAAAACCGCACCACCTGCTTTCGCCTCGTCGGTCACGACGCGGGGTCCCTGCGGGTGGAAAATCGCCTGCCCGGTGCAGACTCCAATCCCTACCTCTCCGCCGCCGCAACCATCGCGGCCGGGGTTGCTGGCGTCATCGGTGAGATCGAGCCTAATCCCGAAACCATCGGCTCGGGTTATGCGCAGCAACCCGCCCGCGACTTCGCCCGCTCGATGCCGGAGGCGATCGACCGGCTGCGCGGCTCCGCCTTCGCCAAGGACTGGCTGGGCGCACGCTTTGTCGAGGCGTTCACGGCCACCCGCGAAAGCCAGCACAACGAGTTCCGCCGCAAGGTTCCGGACGTCGAACTGGAACGCTTCTTCGACCTGGGGTGAATGACCATGGATACCGATCTGCGCGCCCGTTTCATCGAAGGCATGAGCCGCGTGGCCGCCGCCGTCACCGTGGTGACCACGGACGGCGAGGCAGGTCGTTTCGGTGTGACCGTTTCATCGATGACGTCAGTGTCCGCCGATACCAGCCGGCCTTCATTGCTGATCAGCGTCCATCACCTCAGCCCGGCATGCGAGGCGATCAAGAAGAACAGGCGGTTCTGCGCCAATGTGCTCAGCGGCAACCAGAGTTTCGTCTCGGATCTCTTCTCCGGCCGCCTCAAGCATTTGAACCAGGACCGGTTCGACGCGATCGCCTGGCATCCCGGCGTGACTGGCGCGCCGATCATCGATGGCGCCGTCGTTTCCCTCGACTGCGAACTCAAGACGGCGCTGATGTGGGGAACCCATTTCCTCTTTATCGGCGAGGCCGGGACCATCGACCTTTCGGCGCAGCGCTCGCCGCTGGTCTATGGCAATCGCGGCTATCGGCGCGCCATCCCGATCGCGCCGGATGACCATCGGCCGCCACACCCCGAGAACCATCTCAGCATCGGCTTCTTCATCACGCTTGGACCGCAATTCGTGCCGGGCCTCGTCGCCGGCTTCGCCAGCCAGCAGCCAGATGTCGACATCCGCCTTCTGGAAGCCGACCATGACGATCTCATCGAGCAGATGCGCGCCGGCAGGATTGAGGCAGCGATCACTTTCGGGGCGGTGAACGAACCTGACCTCGATGCCGAACTGGTCTGCCCTCCGGCTCCGCATGTGCTGTTGAACGCCACCCACGCGCTGGCCGGCAGATCCAGTCTGCGGCTCAGCGATTTGGCTGATCTGCCCATGATCCTGCTGGATTATCCCTCGGTGCGCTCGGCCACGGACACCCTGTTCAAGCGCGGCGGGCTGCAGCCGCACATCCGCTTCCAGTCGCCTTCCTTCGCCATGGTGCGCGGCCTGGTCGCGCAGGGTCTTGGGTATTCGATCGTCCCTCAAGCGCCGCAGGCCAGGACCGCGCCCGACGGCAAGGAGATCCTCGCCATACCGCTGGACGAGGACTTCCCGGAAGGGGCGGTCGTGGCGATCACGCCACGCGGCAACGGCCGCAGCGAATGGGTCGGGCAGTTTCTGGCCAAATGCCGGGGATCCTTCGGGCATGCCGCCAACGGAGAGTGATGACGGCCGGACGAAACGGCCGAGCGGACAGGACACAGACACCAACAAACAATGGACCGGTCAATCGGCCATGGGGAACACAGAGGGAGAACGACAGAAATGAGTACTGCAGGAAGCAATCAACTTCGCAGGAATTCGCTGGGCCTGATCGCCGTGACCTTCATGGTGATCTCGGCGGCGGCTCCCCTGACCGGCGTGGCTGGCGCGATGCCGCTGGCGTTCATGCTTGGCAACGGCGCCGGCATTCCAGCGACCTTCATTTTCGTGACGCTGGTGATGCTCGCCTTTTCGGCCGGCTACGTGGCCATGTCGCGGCATGTCACCAATGCCGGCGCCTTCTACGCCTATGCCGCGCGCGGTCTCGGCGGGCGCTCCGCCGGCGCCGTGGCGGTCGTCGCGCTGGTCGCCTACAACGCCATGCAGTTCGGACTGATCGGTCTGCTGGGCGGCATCGCCTCCGGTGTCTTCAGCGAGCTCGGACTGGTCCTGCCCTGGTGGGGATGGAGCCTGATCGCCGTCGTCCTGGTCGCCATTTTGGGCTACCGTCAGGTTGATCTGTCGGCAAAGGTCCTGGTCGTTGCCGTCGCGCTCGAATATCTGATTGTCCTGATTGTCGACTTTGCAATTCTCGGCAAGGGCGGCGCCAATGGGCTGGCGCTGAATATCTTCGACCCGAATGCGATGTTTTCGGGTTCGCTGACCGCTGCGATCCTGTTTTGCCTGGGCTCCTTCATCGGCTTCGAGGCAACCACGATCTATGCCGAGGAAGCCCGAGACCCGGAAAGCACCATTCCGCGCGCCACTTATCTTTCGGTGCTGATGATCGGCATATTCTTCGTGTTCACCACCTGGCTGATGATCGTTGGCATAGGTGCCGACAAACTGGTCCCGACCATCCAGGGCTATGGCGATCCTTCAGCGCTCTTCTTCGATCTGGCCGGGCGCTATGTCGGCGGGCCGATACCGACGATTGCCGGCATCTTGCTCGTATCGAGCCTCTTTGCCGCGTTGTCGGCCTTCCACAACTACATCGCCCGATACAGCTACGTGGCAGGACGCGAAGGCCTGTTGCCCGCCGCCTTCGGGCGCACCCATGCAGATCACCAGAGCCCCCACATCGGCTCGGTCGTGCAGACGATCGGCGCCCTGATCGTGCTGGCGATCTTTGCCGGCCTCGGGCTCGATCCGGTGCTCAACATGTTCACCTGGATCAGCCAGGTCGGCACGCTCGGCGTGCTCGGCATGATGACCGTCACCTCGCTTTCGGTGATCGTCTTCTTCCGCAACAAGCAGGCCGGCGCGCCGGCGCTGTCGACTGTGGTCCTGCCTGCCTTGTCGGGGCTGATCATGGCGGCACTGTTCGTCTACATCTTCCTGCATTTTGGCGACCTCACCGGCACCACCGGCGGCGCGCTCGGGCTCATCCTGCCGGCATTGATCCCAGCCGCCGCCGTGGTGGGATATGTGCTGGCGCTGCAGCTGGAGAGGGCAGATCCGGCGCGTTTCGCCCGCATGGGCGAAAATCAGGCCTGATCCTATCCCATGCGGAGGCGCGCGTCGTCGCGCTTCCGCCAGAAACCGGAAGTGATATCGGCGTCAAACATTTTAAGCTTGAAACAACTGACTGCCGTGCCACCGTGGGCCGGTCGTTTCCATTGCACGTTTCACGACGGGTGGAGGTTTGCGAATGCTTGGTCGTTCAGCACATGTCGATACGTTCGCGCGTGACAATCTTCCGCCCGGCGATCAATGGCCGGACCTTCCGCTCGATGGGTTCGACTATCCGGAGCATCTGAATGCCGCGGTCGAGCTTACCGATCGGCAGGTCGAGCGCGGCTTCGGTGATCATGTCGCGCTGATCGGCAACGGTCGCCGCAGGACCTACAAGGAACTGTCCGACTGGACCAACCGCCTGGCGCACGCGCTCGTAGAGAACTACGGCCTGCGGCCGGGCAACCGCGTACTGATCCGCTCAGCCAACAACCCGGCAATGGTGGCGTGCTGGCTGGCCGCCACCAAGGCAGGCGCGGTCGTGGTCAACACCATGCCAATGCTACGATCAGGCGAACTGTCACAGATCGTGGACAAGGCCGAGATCACGCTTGCGTTATGCGATACGCGGCTGATGGACGAGATGGTGGCTTGCGCCAAGGACAGCCGCTTCCTGAAGCAGGTCGTCGGTTTCGATGGCACGGCCAATCACGACGCAGAACTCGACCGCGCGGCGCTCGACAAGCCGGTCGTCTTCGATGCGGTGGAGACCGGCCGCGACGACGTGGCCCTGCTTGGGTTCACCTCGGGCACCACCGGCTCGCCGAAGGCGACGATGCATTTTCATCGGGACCTGCTGATCATCGCCGACGGTTATGCGCGCGGCGTGCTGCAGGTCACGCCCGAGGACATTTTCGTCGGCTCGCCGCCGATCGCCTTCACCTTCGGCCTTGGCGGGCTTGCCATTTTCCCGCTCCGCTTCGGCGCCACGGCGACGCTGCTGGAGCACGCCTCTCCGGCCAACATGATCGAAATCATCGAGAAATATGGCGCGACCATCGTATTCACGGCTCCGACGGCCTACCGGGCGATGATCGCCGCGCTCGATGAAGGGGCCAATCTTTCGTCGCTGCGGATCGCGGTCTCTGCCGGTGAAACCCTTCCCGCGCCAGTGTTCGAGGCCTGGGTGCAACGGACCGGCAAGCCGATTGTGGACGGCATTGGCGCAACCGAGATGCTGCACATCTTCATTTCCAACCGGCTGGACGATCTCGCGCCGGGCAGGACCGGGCGTCCGGTTGCCGGCTACGAGGCCCGGATCGTCGATGCCGATATGAACGAGTTGCCGCGTGGCGAGGTCGGCCGGCTTGCCGTCCGTGGCCCGACGGGATGCCGGTACCTGAATGATCCCCGGCAGAAGGACTATGTGCGCGACGGCTGGAACCTGACCGGAGATTCATTCACCGACGCGCTTCCCAAGACCCAGACCGGTAAGATCCAGCGGTTCAGGTTGAAGGTAAAACAATAGCCGGCAAGGATGATCGCATGCGATGCGGTGAGGCTTTGCCGATTTGCGCGCCTTGGTACGCCAAAGCCCCCTGCGACAAGGTCACGGGACCAAAACGCCAATCACAGCGGCACAGTCCCCCGCCTTGACCAAGCCCGGAAAGTGACGCGCGGCCAGCAGGCCCGACAGTCTCGCCTTGATTTCCCGGGGCGCGTTGCCGGTGCGGCCGGTTGAATGAACGCGCGCCACGACCTGACCCTCTTCAACCGTCTCCCCGAGATCGACCATGGTCTCGATCATGCCGTCGTCTTCGGCAAAGGCAAAGCAACCGCCGGACGGCATATCAAGCCATTGTGTTTGAGACTTCTCGACCGCACCATCGACGATACCGGCATGACGAAGCACATTGACCACACCCCGACGCGCGATGCGCACGGTTTCGGCGCGAGACGTGCCGCCGCCGCCGAGCTCGGTGGTGACGAACACCTTGCCCATCGCCTCGGCGGCCGTGTCGTACATGCCGACCGCATCGATCTCGGTCATGCGCATCGAGAAGGGCGCGGAAAAGGCCTCGACGGCCGCGAAAGCCTTCTCCTCCTGCGCCTTGTCGGGAAGCGTGTGGGCGGCGCAGAACGGCACGAAGTCGAGCGTCTTGCCGCCCGAGTGGAAATCGAAGACGATGTCCGCGCGGGGAAGCAGATCGCGTTGAAAATAGTCGGCGATCTTCTCCGTCACCGTGCCATCGGGCCGGCCAGGGAAGCTACGGTTCATGTTGCCCTTGTCGATCGGCGAAGTCCGCGTGCCGGCGCGGAAGGCCGGATAGTTCATTGCCGGCACGATGATCACGGTACCGGCGACGTCCTTCGGATCGAGCGTGCGGGCAAGATCGTAGAGCGCCAGCGGCCCCTCATACTCGTCGCCGTGATTGCCGCCGGTGAGAAGCGCCGTCGGTCCCTTGCCGTTGCGGATGACACAGACCGGGATCATCACCGAGCCCCAGGCGGAATCGTCGCGGCTGTAGGGCAGGCGCAGGAAGCCGTGCTGGACGCCGTCCTTGTCGAAATCGACGGTCGGGGCGATCGGTGAGGGACGCAAGGCCGGCATCGGGATCAATCCTTCGCGACCAGCTTGCGCGGCACATTGGCCAGGCACTCGACGCCGGTCTCGGTGATCAGGATGGATTCGGTGATCTCCAGCCCCATCGTCTCCAGCCAGAGGCCGGTCATGAAGTGGAAGGTCATGCCGGGTTTCAGCTCGGTGCGGTCGCCGGGGCGCAGGCTCATGGTGCGCTCGCCCCAGTCCGGCGGATAGGAGATACCGATCGGATAGCCGGTGCGGTTGTCCTTGACGATGCCGTATTTCTTCAAGACGGCGAAAAAGGCATTGGCGATGTCCTCGCAGGTGTTGCCGGGCCTGGCGGCGGCAAGGCCTGCCTCCATGCCTTCCAGCGTCGCCTTCTCGGCATCGAGGAAGGCCTGCGTCGGCTTGCCGAGGAAGACGGTGCGCGACAGGGGACAATGGTAGCGGTTGTAGCAGCCGGCGATCTCGAAGAAGGTGCCCTCGCCGGCCTTCATCGGCCGGTCGTCCCAGGTCAGATGCGGCGCCGAGGCGTCGGCGCCCGACGGCAGCAGCGGCACGATCGCCGGATAGTCGCCGCCGATCCCATCGACGCCGCGGGTGCCGGCATCGTAGATCTCGGCGACCAGATCGCATTTGCGCATGCCGACCTCTATTCTGTCGACGATGCGCTGGTGCATGGCCTCGACGATGCGGGCGGCCCTGCGCATGTAGTCGATCTCGGTCGGGCTCTTTACCGCGCGCTGCCAGTTGACCAGCGCTGTCGCATCGACGAAGCGGGCGTTGGGCAGATGCTTCTGCAGGGCGGCGAAGGCGGCGGCCGAGAACCAGTAATTGTCCATCTCGACGCCGATGGTCAGCTTGCCCCAGCCGCGATCGGAAAGCACGCTGGACAAGAAGTCCATCGGGTGGCGCTCGGTCGACTGCACATAGTGGTCGGCGTAGCCGATGATGTTGTCGTGAGCGAGGTAGGCGGTACGCTTGGCGCCATTGGCGTCCTGGCCGCGGCCATACCAGACCGGCTCGCCCGAAGGCGGCACGATGACCGCCTGGTGGACATAGAACGACCAGCCGTCGTAACCCGTCAGCCAGGCCATGTTGGAGGGATCGCTGACGATCAGCAGATCGACCCCCTTGGCCGCCATGGCTTGCCTTGTCTTGGCGAGGCGATCCGCATATTCGCCGCGCGTGAATTTAAGGTTCGGCTGCATTGTTCTTGATCCTCGTTTGTTGGGCCTGGCGGCCGGTATCAGCTTTCGAAAATGGTGCCGGCATTGGCCGCTTGGGCGCGGTCACGGGCCAAGGTGGCGATCGCCGTGTCCTGCACGCCGGTGCCGGTGAGGTCGGCGATGGTGATGTCGCTGTCCGAGCGCCGGCCGTGCTTGTCGCCGGCGATGATCTGGCCGAGTTCGGTCACATCGGCGTCGGCCGTCATCACCCCTGTCGCGATGGCATGATGCAGTTCGCCGAGCCGTTTGGTTTGCCTGGCGCTGTCGGCAACATAGAGATCGGCCATGCGCAGGATCGCCGGCGCGATCTCGTTCTTGTGCTCGGCATCCGAGCCCATGGCGGTGATGTGCTGGCCGGCCACGACGAAGCCGGCCTTGATCAGCGGCTCGGTCGATGGCGTCGTTGTGACGATGATGTCGGCGCCGGCTGCCGCCTTCGCCGCGTCCGGTTCGGCGCGCACCAGGATGCCGAGCTTCTCGCGCAGGCTGGCGGCGGCCACCTCGGCCTTGGCGGCATCGCGCGCCCAGATGCGGGCCTCCTCGATCGGCCGCACCAGGCGCAGCGCCTCGAGCTGCAGCCCGGCCTGCAAACCAGCGCCGAAGATCGCCGCCACGGTAGAGTCTTCGCGCGATAGATGCTTGGCCGCGACCGCGCCTGCGGCGGCGGTGCGGATGTCCGTCAGATAGCCATTGTCGAGCAGCAGCGCCTCGACCACTCCGGTTTTCGCCGAGAGCAACACCATCATGCCGCCGCCGCTCGGCAGGCCGAGCTTCGGATTGTCGAAGAAGCCGGAGCTGATCTTGACGGCGAAGCCGTCGATGCCGGGCACATAGGCGGACTTAACGTCGACCTCGCCGTGATGTTCGGGAATGTCGAGACGCAGGATCGGCGGCATCGCCACCGGCAGGGTGGCAAGCGCGCGGAAGGCGTTCTCGACGCAGGCGGCGGTATCGAGATCCAGGGTCACAATGTTGCGCAGTTCGGCCTCGGTGAGGATCATCATCCGGCTCATGCGGCACGCTCCACGGTTGATGGCGCCTCGCCGCAGACGATCTTCCTGTGCAGCGCCATGTCGATGTTGCGGCCGGAAAGGATGAGCACGGCAGGCCCGGCCGTCTTGACCTTGCCGGCAAGCAGCGCTGCGATGCCGACGGCACCGGCGCCTTCGACGATTTCGCGCTCCTGCTCATAGGCATGACGGATGCCGGTGGCGATCTCGTCCTCGGAGAGCAGGATAACATCGTCGAGCAGGTTGCGGCACATTCCAAAGGTCAGCCGGTTGTCGAGCCCGATGCCGCCGCCGAGCGAATCCGCCAGCGTCGGCAGTTCCTCGACCTCGACGGGACGGCCGGCGTCGAGGCTCGCCTTCATCGCCGCGCCCCGCGCCATCGACACCCCGATGACCTTGGAGCCGGGGCTGACCCCCTTGACGGCGGCGGCGACGCCCGAAGCCAGCCCGCCGCCAGACAGCGGCACCAGCACGCTTGCGGCGTCCGGAACCTGCTCGATGATCTCCAGACCGAGCGTGCCCTGGCCGGCGATGATGTCGGCGTGGTCGAAGGGCGGCAGCATGACCAGGCCTTGTTCGGCGACCAGCCTGTCGACCTCGGTTTGCGCATCGTCCTGGCTGTTGCCGACGATGCGTATCTCGGCGCCGAGGCGGCGGATCGCGTCGAGCTTGTTCTCGGGCACCAGCCGCGACATGCAGATCACCGCGCGGATGGCTTCGAGCCTCGCCGCATGCGCGAGCGCCCGGCCATGATTGCCGGTTGAGGCGGCGACCACACCGCGCGTCTTATCCTCAGGGCTTAGTGAAGCGATCGCGTTCGAGGCGCCGCGCAATTTGAAGGCGCCAGTGGTCTGATGGTGCTCGAGCTTGAGGTGGATGGGTTGGCCGACGCGATCCGTAAGGCTTTGCGACTGCACGGTTGGCGTGCGCTCGACCTTGCCGGCGATTCGCTCTCGGGCGGCGCGGATGTCGGCGAGGGTGGTGGCGCTCGTCATCGGGCGACCCCTTCTGGCCTGCCGGCCATCTCCCCCTCAAGGGGGGAGATAAGCAGCTTTGGCGCTGGCGCTCTTCCTGTGACTTCAGCGATTGGCGAAAGCCGGGCCGCAGTTGATCTCCCCCCTTGAGGGGGAGATGGCCGGCAGGCCAGAGGGGGTCGCTCGTGAATGCGGGACATCATCTTACTGCACCAGCGACTTCGTCATCAGCCGGCCGAACTGAGGCCGCGCCGTGGCGTCGCCGCACAGTCTGAGGCAATTCCAGGCGCTGGCCTGGTTGCTGGTGACGACCGGGCGGCCGATCGCCCGTTCCATGCCGGCGACCGCGAGCGCCGAGCGCAGCGCAGTGCAGGACACGAACAGCGCGTCAGCCTCGGCATCGGTTGCCTTGCCGGCCAGTTCGACAAGCGCGGCCGGCGGGATGCGCGCCATCTCGCGGTCGTCCTCGAAGCCGAGGCAGGTGAAGCTCACGATCTCGAAGCCGCGCCCGGCGAAATAGGCCGCCATCGGCCGGCTGGTCTCGACCGTGTAGGGGGTGAGCATGCTGATCCGTTTCGCGCCCAGCGCCTTCAGCCCGCGCACACCGGCCATCGGCGGCGTCACCACGGCAACGCCGGGCCTGGCGGCCCGGATCGCCGCCTCGATCTCGGCGTCGCCGATCACCACCGAGGCCGAGGTGCAGGAATAGCAGACGGCGTCGAGCGGCTCGTCCGGCAGGATGAGCGCGGCGGCGGCCTCCAGCTCCGGCTGCATCCTGCGCAGGTTCTCCGGCGTGGTCGGGTTCTTGTAGGGGATGCGGGCGACGTAGACGCCGATCCGCTCGCTCGCCACTATGCGATGGAAATCCGGCTCGCTGGTGTGGTCGGTGGCAAGGATGATCAGGCCGACGCGCTTTGCCAGCGGGCGCGCATCGAGGGCCGGCCTTGTCGGCAACAGCCTGATTTCGGGCAGCGGTTTCATCAAGACTACCTTTCGATCTTGCCGTAGCGATGTTCCAGCCAGCGCAGCAGCACGACCGAGAAAAGGCTGATGATCAGGAAGAAGGCGCCAACCAGCGTCATTGGCTCGACGTAGCGGTAATAGGTGTTGGCGACGCTCTTGGCCTGGTTCATCAGCTCCAGCACGGTGATCGCCGAGAGCAGCGGCGTCTCCTTGAACATGGCGATGAAGTAATTGGCCAAGGCCGGGATCATCGGCGGGATGGCCTGCGGCAGGATGATGTGCGTCCAGGTCTGGCCGGCGCCGAGATTGCAGGCTTTGGCCGCTTCCCACTGGCCGCGCGGGACGTTGTCGATGCCGGCGCGGTAGACCTCCGCCGTATAGGTGCCGTAATGCAGGCCGAGCCCGATGACGCCGGCCACCAGCGGCGGCAGCAGGATGCCGAAGTCGGGCAGCACGTAAAAGATGAAATAGAGCTGCACCAGCAGCGGTGTGCCGCGGATGAATTCGGCGAGGAAGCCGACGGTGCGCGACACGGCCCGGTTCGGCGAGCGCCGCGCCAGCGCGATGGCCAGGCCGACCATCGCCGCCAGCACCGAGCCGAGCAGCGTCGCCAGGATGGTAATCTTCACCCCCTGGATCAGCGTCGGCAGGATCTCCCTGACGAAGTTCCAGTCCCAATCCATCAGACGCGCACTCCGTCGATGCCGCGCGCCATGCGGCGTTCCAGCGAGCGCACGCCCCAGGAGATGGCGAGCGCCAGCACGAAATAGATGATCAAGATGGTGGTGAACGGCATCAGCGTGTTGCCGGTCTGCGAGCGCACCACCTGCGCCTGGAAGGTGAGGTCGGCGAGCGAGATAAGCGAGACGACGGAGGTCGCCTTGAGCAGTTCGATGGCGTTGTTGCCGAAGGTCGGGAGCATGACCAGCAGCGCCTGCGGCAGGATGACATGGCGCATGCCTTGCCAGCGGCCGAGGTTGAGCGCGGTGCAGGCTTCGTACTGCTCGCGGCCGACCGACTGGATGGCGCCGCGCACCACTTCCGCCGCATAGGCGCCGACATTCAGGCCCAGCGCCAGCACGCCGGCCTGCAAAGGCGTCAGAGAAATGCCGGCAAGGGGCAGGACGAAATAGGCCCAGAACAGCTGCACGAAGATCGAGGTGCCGCGGAAGAACTCGATATAGGCGGTGGCCAGCGCGCGCAGCACGAAGAAGCGCGACAGCCGCCCCATGCCGGCCAGGAAGGCCATGATCAGCGCAAGCACCGACCCCATCAGCGTCAGCTCGATGGTGACAAGCGCTCCCTGCAATATCAGGCCGAGATAGCCGGACCAATGGGTCATGTGCGTTTAGGACTTCCTGTCGTTTGCGGTTATGCGGGGCAGCCGCGACAGCCCCTTCTCCCCGTTCACGGGGAGTTGCCGGCAGGCAGATGAGGGGCGGCGTGGACTCACGGAGGTATGGCGCCGCCCCTCATCCGTCACTTCGTGACACCTTCTCCCCGCAAAGCGGGGAGAAGGAAGAAACCGTCCTACTTCGCCGCGCAGAGTTTTTCGCGCGTCGTCGACATCGCGGCGGCGGCCGAGAAGCCGTAGGGCTCGATGATCTTGGCGAACTCACCCGACTTCTTCAGCTTGGCCAGTTCGACGTCATAGGCGTCGCGCAGCGCCTCGTCGCCCTTCTTGAAGGCGGCGCCGTCGCAATAGACCGGCGCGCCCAGCACCGGAGCGATGACTTCGAGGTTCGGATCATTGGCCTTCTTGACCAGGTCATTGATCGACAGCACGGGCAGCGAATAGGCGTCGATGCGGCCGTCCTGCAGCATCTTCAGGCCGCTCTGGCCGTCCGGCACGACGATGACGCGCTCGCGCGGCACACCGGCATTGAGCGCCAGCTTTTCCTCGGTGCCGCCGCCCGGGGCGCCGATGGTGGCGGACGAGTCCTTGGCGACGTCCTCATAGCTCTTGAAGCCCTTCGGATTGCCCTTCTTCACCAGCATTGCCTCGGCGTCGCACAGCACCGGCTCGGAATAGGCGACCGCCGCGCAACGCTCCGGCTTCATGAACAGGCCGGCGGTGACGACGTCGAAACGGCCAGCCTGCAAACCCGGGATCATGGCGCCATATTCGGAGATCGAGGCGACGATGTCGTTGACGCCGAGGCGCTTGAATATCTCGCGCGCCACATCCGGTGCTGCGCCCGAGACCTTGCCGTCGGCGGCGACAGCCGTGTAGGGCGGCTCGTTGGCGATGGCGACGCGGGCGAAGCCCTGCCCCTTCAATTGCTCGAGCTTGGCGTCGTCGGCCGAACGCGCGCCGGAGGCCAGCAGCATCGTTGTCGCCGCGAGGCCGGCGACGCCGGCCAGAATGGCAAGTTTCTTCATCGTTCCCAACTCCTTGTTGTTGTCTTGGTTGTTCGGTTTAGGCGCTCAGGTTCCGCGGACGGCTTCTTCGCCTTGGGGACGGCTTTTTCCCCGTTGGTCAGACGCGATGTCCGGCCGCGATGATCTTCTTCAGGAAGCCCTGCGTGCGCTCCTGTTTCGGGTGGCGGAAAATCTCATCGGGCTTGCCTTCCTCGACGATGCGGCCGCGGTCGAAGAACAGCACCCGGTCGGCGAAGTCGTGGGCAAAGCCCATTTCGTGGGTGACGAGCAGCATCGTCATGTCGGTCTCGGCGGCGAGCTTGCGCATGACGTTGAGCACCTCCTCGACCAGTTCCGGATCGAGCGCCGAGGTGACCTCGTCGAACAGCATGATCTTCGGCGACAAAGCCAGCGCGCGGGCGATCGCCACGCGCTGCTTCTGGCCGCCTGAAAGCTGCGCCGGCATGCTCTTGGCCTTGTCGGCCATGCCGACCATGTCGAGCAGTTCCATCGCCCGCTTCTCGGCGGCGGCGCGCGCGACGCCCTTGGTCAGCATCGGCGCCAGGGTGACGTTGTCCATGACGCATTTGTGCGGGAACAGATTGAACAGCTGGAAGACCATGCCGATCTTCTGGCGCATTTTTGCGAGGTGCCGCTCATCTGCCGGCAGTAGCTGGCCGTTGCGCTCCATGTGGTAGAGCTGCTCGCCGTCGATCTGGATGTGGCCGCCATCGATCTTCTCCAGCGTCATCAGGATGCGCAGGATCGTCGTCTTGCCGGAGCCGGACGGACCGATCAGCGCCAGCTTCTCACCCGGCATAACCTGCATCGACAGGCCGTCCAGCACCTTGAAGGCACCGAAGCTTTTCGAAATGGCGTCAACCTTGATGATGGGTGCGGGCAATCAATTTCCCCGTTCTGGAGAAGCCTATGCCCTTAACGATGCGGAACGCGCCAAATCATGTCAATTAGGAAAATAATATCATGACAATATTTCCGGCACGGCACAAAATCAGGGCAATTCGCGCATCAGATGGCGAGCAGCAGATGCTCCGCATCGCCAAGCAGGAGCTTGGCGACAACGCTCAGGCCCGCGCGCAGTTCCCCTTCGGTTGTAGAGCCGAGAGAAATGCGCACGGCCGGATGCCAGGGTGACTCGGCGATGCGGAAGGAGGTGCCGGGTGCGATCGCCACGCCGCGCAGGCGGGCCTGCGAGACAAAGCTCTCCTCGGCGCGGTCGCCGGGAAGCTCGAGCCACAGATGCAGCCCGTCGCGGTGGACGCGGTAGTCGATGCCGGCCAGCACTTGCGAAGCGATGTCCTGGCGCCGCCTGAGCGCCGAGCGCTGCCAGCGGACGAGCTCCATCGCCGTCCCGTCGGTGACCCAGCGCGTGGCGATCTCGGCCACCATCGGCGTCGCCATCCAGTTCGAAACGAGGTGGCGATTGGCCACCGCCGCGACATAGCGGTCTGGCGCGGCGAGGTAGCCGATCCGCAGCCCGGGCACGGTGATCTTGGTGAAGGAGGTGACATAGAGCGTGCGCTCGGGCGCAAAGGCGGCTACCGGCGGCGGCCGGTCCTCGACCAGCGGCCCCAGCACGTCGTTCTCGATGATGGCGATGTCGTGCTTGCGCGCCACGGCCGCAATCTCCTCGCGCCGCCTGGCGTCCATCAGCGTCGCCGTCGGGTTGATGACCGAGGGCTGCACGAAGACGGCGCGGATGTCGGAAAGGCGGCAGGCCTCGTCGAGCGCTTCCGGGATGAGGCCGTTGCCGTCGATCGGCAGGCCGTCGAGGTTGAAGCCGAGATAGCGCGCGAGCGGCACCAGCGTATGGTGGCCAATGGCCTCGGTGGCGACCGTCGAGCCGGGCGGCGCCACGCTCATCAGCGCCACTGTCATGCCGGCGGTGGCGCCGTTGGTCAGGCTGACGTTCTGCGGCGAGGCGTCGAGGCCGCAGAGGCGCAGCCACTCGACCGCCACGGCGCGGTGGCGCGGAAAGACCATGTTCGGGCGGAAGGACAGCGCCGAGCTCGCCGGCAGGTTTTCGGCGAGCCAGCCCAGCGCCTGCTTCAGCCGCTCCAGGTGCATCGGCTCGCAGACCGGCTTGAGGATCGAGAGGTCGATGACCTCGCCCAGGCGCTCGGGAATGTAGGGCGGCTCCTCCTCGCGGCGTTGCGTCTGGACGAAGCTGCCGCGGCCGATCTCGCCGGAGATAAGGCCGCGCCGGATCAGCTCCTCATAGGCGCGGCTCACCGTTTGCACTGACAAATTCAGGTCTTCGGCCAGCCGGCGATGCGTCGGCAGACGGGCGCCATTGGCGAGGCGCCCGTCATGGATGGCGCGGGCAAACTGGTCGGCGAGCGACTGATAGGCCGGGCGGCGGATGAGGGCGGGATCTGGCTGCCACAATGTCATGACTTATTAGAGATCGAAATCAGTGCAATTGACAATCGAAATCATGCGCCGCCATGGTGGCGGGCAGCAAAAGGTGGACGCCGATGGCCGCAGCGAAACTCGATCCGATCGACCTCAAAATCCTCGACGCCATCCAGCGCGACGGGCGCATCACCAAGCTGGCCCTGGCCGACAAGGTCGGCCTGTCGCCGACGCCCTGCTGGATGCGGCTGCGCAAGCTGGAAAAGGCCGGCATCGTGGCCGGCTGCCATGCCTCGATCGCAATGCGCACGATCGCGCCGGTGGCGACCGTGCTGATGGAGGTGACGCTAGCCAGCCACCGCCAGGCCGATTTTGACCGCTTCGAGCGCGTCATCCGCGACATCCCCGAGATCGTTGCCTGCTGGTCGGTCGGCGGCGGCGTTGACTACGTGCTGAAGGTGATGGCGCGCGACATCGATGCCTATCAGCGACTGGTCGACGCCCTGCTTGAGCGCGAGATTGGCATCGACCGCTACTTCACCTACATCGTCACCAAGACGGTGAAGGAGGGGACCGTGCTGCCGGTGGCGGATTTGTTGCCGGGGCAAGGGTGAGGGCTCAGCAAGGCCCCCTCATCCGCCGCTTCGCGGCCACCTTCTCCCCGAGGGGAGAGGTCGGATTGCCCCGATTGCCCTCGCAATTCGGTTGGCAATCCGGGTGAGGGCCTCTGTCTCAGTTGCGGTGGCTAGAGAGATCGCCCTGCTCTCCCGGCGAATAGAGACAATCTCTCTACCTGCGGCTGCCGAAACAGCCTCTCTGTCTCGGCCACGGGGCTAGTTTCTCCACATCGCCTTGGCACCCGGAGACCTGATCGATGTCCGCGCATCTTGCTCGCACGAACCGCCATGAAGCGCTCGACCGGCTTGCCGACCGTCGGCTGCTGCGTGCGCTCGCCTATGTCGACGGCCATTGGACGGCGAGCGAGGCGGCGGAAAGTTTCGAGGTGACCGATCCCGCGACCGGCGCCACCATCGCCTTCATTGCCGCGCTAGATTCCGGGCAGACGACAGAGGCGATCGATGCCGCGTCCCGCGCCTTTCCCGCCTGGCGGGCATTGCTACCGCAGGAGCGCTCGAAGATTTTGCGAAAATGGTTCGAGCTGATCATTGCCGCCAAAGAGGATCTGGCGCTGCTTATGACGCTCGAACAAGGCAAGCCGCTGAAGGAGTCGCTCGGCGAGATCGACTATGCCGCCTCCTTCGTCGAGTGGTACGCCGAGGAAGCTAAACGCCTCAACGCCGAAAACGTCACCAGCCATCTGCCGGGCGCCGAGATGATGGTCCGGCGCGAGCCGCTCGGCGTCGTCGGCGTCGTCACGCCGTGGAATTTTCCATCGGCTATGCTCACCCGCAAGGCGGCCGCCGCCCTTGCCGCCGGCTGCACCATCGTCGCGCACCCCTCCTCAGAAACGCCGCTGTCGGCGCTGGCGCTGGCCGAACTCGGCGAGCGCGCCGGTCTTCCCGCCGGTGTCTTCAACGTCGTCACCGGCAATGCCCGCGCAATCGTCGGGCGGATGTGCGAAGATGTCCGCGTGCGCGCCATGAGCTTCACCGGCTCGACCGAAATCGGCCGGCTGATCGCCGCGCAAAGTGCGCCGACCATGAAGCGACTGATCATGGAGCTCGGCGGCCATGCACCGCTGATCGTGTTCGACGACGCCGATATCGACAAAGCGGTTGCGATCGCGCTCGACGCCAAATTCGCCACCTCCGGCCAGGATTGCCTGGCCGCCAACCGGATCTATGTGCAGCGGCCGCTCTATGACCGCTTCTGCGCCGCGTTCGCCCACCGCATCGAGCGGCTCCGCACCGGCAATGGGCTTTCTGGCGACGCCGATATCGGTCCGCTGATGCATGAGCGCGCCGTCAAGAAGGTGGAGGAGCAGGTGGCCGATGCACTCGCGCGCGGGGCGCGGTGTCTCGCCGGCGGCAAGCGCCACGCCGCCGGTCCGCTGTTCTACCAGCCGACGCTGCTTGTCGACGTGCCGGACGAAGCCCTGATCATGCGCGACGAAACCTTCGGCCCGGTCGCCGCGGTGACGCCCTTCGACGACGAGGCAGAGGTCGTCGCCCGCGCCAACGCCACCGAATATGGGCTCGTCGCCTATGTCGTGACCGAAAGCGGCGCCCGGCAGGCGCGCATGGGCCGCGCGCTGGATTACGGCATGGTCGCCATCAACCGGGTGAAGATCACCGGCGCGCCGATCCCGTTCGGCGGCGTCAAGCAGTCCGGCATCGGCCGCGAAGGCTCGCGCCACGGATCAGAGGCCTTTACCGACCTAAAATACCTGTGTCTCGATGTGGCCTAGGACCGCCCGGACCGCCGTCCTCAAGGAGTGAAAAAGATGCTTGAACAATCCAACGAACTCTCAGCCTGGGACCGTGACCACTTCTTCCATCCCTCGACCCATATGGGCACTCATGCGCGGGGCGAATCGCCGGCGCGCGTCATGGCCGGCGGCGAGGGCGTCACCGTCTGGGACAACAATGGCAAGAAAAGCATCGACGCCTTCGCCGGGCTCTATTGCGTCAATGTCGGTTATGGCCGCCAGAAGATCGCCGATGCCATTGCCACCCAGGCAAAGAGCCTCGCCTACTATCACGCCTATGTCGGCCACGGCACGGAGGCTTCGATCACCTTGGCCAAGATGATCGTCGACCGCGCGCCCGAGGGCATGTCGAGGGTGTATTTCGGGCTCTCCGGCTCGGACGCCAACGAGACCAACATCAAGCTGATCTGGTATTACAACAACGTGCTCGGCCGGCCCGAGAAGAAGAAGATCATCTCGCGCTGGCGCGGCTATCACGGCTCGGGCGTGATGACGGGCTCGCTGACCGGGCTCGACCTGTTCCACAACGCCTTCGACCTGCCGCGCGCGCCGATCCTGCACACCGAGGCGCCCTACTATTTCCGCCGCGCCGACCGCTCGCAGAGCGAGGAGCAGTTCTCGCAATATTGCGCCGACAAGCTGGAAGAAATGATCCTCGCCGAAGGTCCGGAGACGGTCGCGGCCCTCATCGGCGAGCCGATCCTCGGCACCGGCGGCATCGTGCCGCCGCCGGCCGGTTACTGGGAAAAGATCCAGGCGGTGCTGAAGAAGTACGACGTGCTGCTCGTCGCCGACGAGGTGGTGACCGGCTTCGGCAGGCTCGGCACGATGTTCGGCTCCCACCATTACGGTATCAAGCCGGACCTGATCACCATCGCCAAGGGCCTGACCTCTGCCTATGCGCCACTCTCCGGCGTCATCGTCTCCGACAAGGTCTGGCAGGTGCTGGTCAAAGGCTCCGACAAGCTCGGCTCGCTCGGCCATGGCTGGACCTATTCGGCGCATCCGATCTGCGTTGCCGCGGGCGTCGCCAATCTCGAACTGATCGACGAGATGGACCTGGTCAGGAACGCCGGCGAGACCGGCGCCTATTTCCGCGCCGAGCTTGCCAAGGCGGTCGGCGGCCACAAACATGTCGGGGAGGTGCGTGGCGACGGGATGCTGGCGGCGATCGAATTCGTCAAGGACCGCGACGACCGCGCCTTCTTCGATCCGGCGCTGAAAGTGGGGCCGCAGATCGCCACGGCACTCGCCGCAAGCGGCGTCCTCGGCCGCGCCATGCCGCAGGGCGACATCCTCGGCTTCGCGCCGCCGCTCTGCCTGACGCGCGAGGAAGCCGACACGGTGGTGGCGAAGACAGCGGACGCGGTGAACGCCGTGTTTGCCAGCCTCTGAGACGGGGGATGAATGCCGTGACCAGAACCATTCCGGCCACAATGGCCGCGGTCCAGCTCACCGGCCATGGCGGTCCGGAAAAGCTCGTCTACCGCACCGACGTCAAGGTGCCTTGGCCGGCTGCCGGCGAGGTGCTGGTCCAGGTCAGCGCCTGCGGCATGAACAACACCGATGTCTGGGTGCGGCAGGGCGCCTATGGCACGGAAGAGGATGCTGCGGCGGTGTCGACCTGGCGCCGGCAGGGCAACACGCTTGTTTTCCCGCGCATCCAGGGCACCGACACGGTGGGGACCATCGCCGCCGTCGGCGACGGCGTCTCGCCCGACCGTATCGGCGAGCGGGTGATGGTCGACTTTTCCATCTACAACCGCGACGACAATTCGCTGGCCGACATCGACTATATGGGCCATGGCCGCGACGGCGGTTACGCCGAATATCAGACCTTGCCGGCCGAGAACGCGCATGTCGTCGACACCGATATGAGCGACGTCGAGCTCGCCACCTTCTGCTGCGCATATCTGACCGGCGAGCAGATGCTGGAGCGCGCGGCACTGAAAGCCGGCGAACTTGTGCTGGTCACCGGCGCTTCCGGCGGCGTCGGCTCGGGTATCGTGCAGTTGGCGCGGGCGCGCGGCGCCATCCCCTATGCCATTGTCGGCAAGGGCAAGGAGCAGGCGGTGCTCGATATCGGCGCCGAAAAGGTGATCACGCGCGGGGTGGCCGACCTGCCGGCCGCCGTTAGCGAAGCGACGGGCGGAAAACCGATCGACGTGGTCGCCGACCTTGTCGGCGGCGCCATCTTCAACGACCTGTTGCGCATCCTGCGGCCCGAGGGGCGCTACACCACGGCTGGCGCCATCGCCGGTCCAGTGGTGCAGTTGGATCTCCGTACCATGTACCTGAAGCAGCTGCAGCTGCACGGCTCGAGCCAGGGCACGCGGGCGGATTTTCGCCGCATCGTCCGCTACATCGAAGACAAGAAGATTCGGCCGCTGGTCGGTGGCGTCTACAAACTGTCTGACTTCCACCGCGCGCAGACGGATTTCGTGGCGAAGGACTTTGTCGGCAAGCTTGTCGTGGTGCCGGACGCGATGTGGAACCGCGGCGAAGATCACTGGTCGCGGACCGAACCGAGATCAGCTCAAATTGCAATTGAATAGTGTCATCTTGAGTCATCGCAGCTGACGCCATTCTCTGCCTCAGCGCAACGAGGCGACAACAGACAAACCCAAGGTAATGAGTCCTCCCGGGAACAGTAGCGCTGTTTTCGAGTTGATAGTCTGATCAACTAGCAGCTGTTTTGCAGGATGCACGACAGGGCGAACGGGAGAGTTCCATGGGTCTCGGCACAATTCTGATAGTTCTGCTAATTCTTGTTTTGCTTGGCGGCTTCAGCGGCCTCGGCGGCGGTCCGTTTTACGGCACCGGTTATTACGGCGGCGGCGGCCTTGGGTTGGTTTTGCTGATCGTCATCATCCTGGTTGTGCTCGGCCGCCTCTAGCGCCGCTGAGGCAGACATAGCGTTGCCCGCTGATCGAGCAGCGATCGGCGGGCAATTGGCGATGGCGACCGCGGAGGAGCATTGGGCCGCAAACTCGACCTCAGAAGCGGCCGGCCGGTCTGGTTCGCCTATCGCGCGCCGCCCGTCCGAGTGGGAAAGCTGACACGAGACGTAAAGAGCGAAGTGCTGGTCGTCGGCATGGGCATCAGCGGCGCCATGATGGCGGAGGCGCTGACGCGTGCGGGCCATGAAGTGATGTGCATCGATCGACGCGGCCCGGTTCTCGGATCAACCTCGGCGACGACGGCGCTGGTGCAGTTCGAACTTGATCAACCGCTGGTCAAACTTTCCGCCATCAAGGGCAAGCTCGACGCCGCGCGCGCATGGCGGCGCTCGCGCTTGGCGGTGATCAACCTTCGCGGGCGGATCGCCGAACTCGGCATCGACTGCACCCTCGCCAACCCGCCTTCACTCTATCTGGCGGGCAACATGCTTGGTCCAGCGGAATTGCGCGCCGAAAGCAACGCACGCCGGCAGGCCGGTATTGCCGCGACTTATCTGACCCGCCAGGCTTTGGCCGACAGTTTCGGAATCGATCGCGCAGCAGCCATCCTCAGCCACGACAACATTGCGCTCGATCCGCGCAAGCTCACAGCCGGACTGTTGCTGCGGGCTTTGGCGCGGAAGGCACGTCTTTATGCACCAGTGCAAGCGACCGAGATCGAGCACGGTCGCGATCAGGTTGTTGTCAAAACCAGTCTCGGTCCGACGATCTCGGCACGACATCTGGTGCTGGCAACCGGCTATGAGTTGACCGACATCATTCCGGCGACCGCGCACAGCATCGTTTCAACCTGGGCGATCGCCACGAACCGCCAGCCCCAAGGCCTATGGCCTGCGACTGCTCTGCTATGGGAGGCATCGGAGCCGTATCTTTACGTTCGGACAACGGCAGACGGCCGGGTCATTTGCGGTGGTGAGGACGAGGATTTCACCGATGAGGAGCATCGCGACGCAATGATCGCCGAAAAGGCCCAGCGCCTGGCGGCCAAGCTGGGCCATCTGTTGCCAAAGCTGGACACCAGACCGGAATTTGCATGGACCGGCTCCTTCGGCACCACGGCCTCCGGCCTGCCCTATATAGGCGCCCTGCCCCGCTTCCCACGCATTCACGCCGTGATGGGCTATGGCGGCAACGGCATCACCTTCTCGCAGATCGCTTCTGAGATGGTTTCATCTGCGATTGGCGGCCTCCAGGACATCGATACCGAGCTTTTTGCATTCCGCGGCTGCTAGATCGACAGGCGAGAGCGCCGAAGGCCAGGACTACCTCCTGGGTGACTGAACTAGGTCCACTCCGACAGGATTGTCTCCATCTCCACTGTCTCGACCTGCTGCGCAAATCGTTGATGATAGACCGTTAGCAGCGCGTCGTGAGTGGCATCCGAACTGCTGCACAGAGCGTCCGTCACCAGCACCACCCGGTAGCCGAAATCAATGGCGCCGAGAACGGTTGCCAGCACGCAGACGTCGGTCTCGCCGCCGGTGATCACCAGTGTGTCGATCCTATGCCGCGCGAGAAAGTTCCTGAGCCTGCCCTCGAACCAGGGCGAATAGATGTGCTTGTCGAGAACGGTTGCCGGCGGAGAGTGTCGCATCAGCGAAGGCAGAAGCTCAATCATTTCCGGGTCGAGCTCGGACATGGTCATCGACGCCCATCGGTCATAGTAGCGCTTCCACGTGCCCACCCCCTGCCCCGGCCTCTGTGCAGGCAGGAAGCGGGTAAAGATGGTTTGCGCCGCATGCCTTGCGACCAGCGTTTCGATGAGGGGCAGGACGCGGGCCATCCACGGCGTCGCCCAGGGCGATGGCTCCGCGAACAAGCGCTGCATGTCGACGCAGAGATGGACGCAACTGCTGCCCAATGGTCCGTAGGTCAATCCATGCGCTGACATTGAGGACCTCTTCGGTCCGACCTCTTTCCGACACGACGCCTGGTTAGGCCTTGCAGGCTTGCGTGCCGCTTCTTTGCGTCGCTGCAGCTATTCGGGGAGGTGCGGCGTATGCTGTTTGTCCTCGGCCGGATCGGCGTCGATGCGCGCCTTGTGCGGATCGAAAACGCCGTGCCGAGCGATAGCCAAGGCGGCTGTCTCAGGCGTCTCATAGGCCCACATGAAATTGTCGGCGGATGCACCGGCGGCATGAACGCGCCAATAGCTGGCCGTGCCCCATGGAGAATCCGAGGTGGTGTTCGTTTTCTCGAAGAGCTCGAAATAGATATCCTCGAACGGGATGTAGAAGACCGGATTTCGCCCATCTTCATAAAGCAGCTTTGCCCGCTCGCTGGACGCAACGATGGCGTCTGAAAACCTGACCGTCACTGTGCCGTCAAAGGGCACGATGGCAGGGGCGGTCGGAAAATGCATGGAACTCGCCGGTGAGGTTTGCATTCTCGTACTCCTTGACTGCGTGTTCATGGAAACGTTGCTCAGCCATGGCAGTTCCGGCCAAGCGCGCAATTGGCGCAAACCTTTTCGACCCCGACGGTAGACCGTCAGGGCTCGTCCTTGGAGTTCATGATTTGAATGGCGGGCGCGACCACCCGCCACGGCAGGTGGGCTTTTGCCCTGAACTGAGCCGGAGACGTCCAGCGCGTTAGCGTGAGCGCCAGGGTCGGACGAAAAGCGTCGTCAGCAAACTGCTGAGGACCATCCACGCAGCCACCTCGCGTCCGGATGCCCCAGGCCTGCCCCGCCTGGTGCTTGCGTGGGCCGCCATCACGGGCGCGAGGTCGGGTCGACTTCCGTGCCTGACAGAATAGGCGCGGGTTATCTCGGCGCCGAACAGGAAGATCTGGGCCGAATAGTAGACCCACAACAGCACGATTATCAGCGCGCCGGCCGCACCATAGGAAGTCGCTATCGCACTCGTCCCGATGTACCAGCCGATCAGAGCCTTGCCGATCGTGAACAAAAGCGTGGTAACGAGCGAACCGACGGCGACGTCGCGCCATTGCAACGTCCTGTCAGGCAGGACCTTGTATATTGCCGCAAAGAGCAGTGCGATCAGCACGAAGGAAACCACTGTGTTGATGGCGCTGACTATCAGTTCGCCGAACGGAAGACCTGCATTGATGAGTTCGCCGAGGGCGGAGATTGCCGTGCTCGCAGCCAGCGATACCAGAAGCATGAAGCCGAGGGCGGCGACAAGCCCAAGGCTTGCGGCCCGCGCCCGCACCAATCGCGACAGCGACGTGCCGCCCGGCTTCACCTTCCAGATTTCGTTGAGCGAGAGCTGCATCTCGCCGAAGACGCCCGACGCGGTTACGAGCAACGTCACCAACCCCAATATGGCGGCCAGGGTACTCGATGATCCGCGCGAGGCGGTCTCGATCGTCGCCTGCAGGAGATCGGCGCTCTGCGCGCCCATGACGCCCGATATCTGGGCCGAAAGGGCCAGCCGGGCGGCGTCGTTGCCGAAGACCAGGCCAGCAATTGCCACCACGATCAGCAGGATCGGCGCAAGCGAGGTGGCGGCATAGAAGGCCATCGCCGCACCATGGCTCAGTGCGTTGTCGTTGAGGAAGCCGCTGATGGCCTCTCTCAGCAGAACCCAGCCTTCACGAACCCACGCTCGCATCTTCGCTCTGCCGCCACATCTGGGACGCAAAATCGCGCACAGGACAAACCCGGCATGGGCACGATGGTTCCTTTGGGCATTGTTTCACCGAGCGCCCGACCTGCCCAGAAAGATGCTTCCGTGTTCGTGGAAGATGTGTTGCGCTAATCCTCTGTTTGTTCGCTTCGGCCAGCCGATTCGCACGCCCTAGCACCGCTGGCGCCGCAAGCCGCTCGATGATTTCAGGGTCGATCGCTTCAATCCCGCCCAGGTGCAATGAACTCGGCGGTCGAAAGCCTCGATTGGGATCTGCGTGGTGAACGTTGACGGGCAGCATGCGGCAGTTCACCTTCGCGCGGATTGCCTGTCCAAGGCGCGTTGTTTTTCGGACCCTTCGCACCCTATGCAAAACAAGACCACGCAGGCGACAAGGCAGGCTACAAGCGCCAATCAGAGCCAGGCCGTCGGCGCGGATCTGATCGCTGTCGTCATTGCCGTAACCGCTGGCGAGCCACGTGTCCTGACCATTGAGCAAGCTCAAGCGTTGCCGTCCGGCCCTTTTGAGCTCGGCCATCGTTCCCTGCAGTCAGGCCTGAGGGCATGGGTGGAGCGGCAGACAAGCCATCCGCTGGGCTATGTAGAACAGCTCTACACCTTTGCCGACCGCGACCGGACCGGCGACGAGCGTGTGCAGATCTCGATCAGCTATCTCGGCCTGACAAGAGAAGAGCAGGCCGAACGGTCGCCAACGCATGGCTGGCGAGGCTGGTATGACTATTTTCCCTGGGAGGATCACCGTGCGGGCGTGCCACCTATCGTGCCCGATGTGCTCATCCCTCGACTTTTGGCCTGGGCCGACGGCACGGATAATCTGAGCATACGCCGCGATCGCCGGCAGCGCGTGGCGTATGCCTTCGGCCTGGATGATCGCGGCTGGAACGAGGAGCTTGCTCTGCAGCGTTACGAACTGCTGTATGAGGCCGCCCTGGTGCCGGAGGCCACACGCGGCCGGGACAATGGCATTTCGCCGGCCATTCCCGGCCGGCCAATGACTGCCGACCATCGCCGCATTCTGGCGACCGGGATCGCCAGGCTTCGAACCAAGATCAAATACCGCCCCGTCGTGTTCGAGCTAATGCCGCCGGCTTTCACGCTCCTGCAGTTGCAGCGAACCGTTGAAGCGCTCGCAGGCCGGCTCGTGCACAAACAGAATTTCCGGCGCCTTATCGAACAGCAGGATCTGGTCGAGGAGACCGGGGAGACGATGTCGGACACAGGCGGGCGTCCGGCGAAGCGTTTCCGTTTCCGTCAGGCGGTTCTGGCGGAACGAGCTGTCGCGGGGACAAAATTGCCACTTTCACGCGCTTGACATTCCTTATGCTCAAGTTAAGCATATGCCTCAGTTATACTCAATTCGAGCATAATTGGAGACAGGGTATGTTCAACGCCTCCGCGCGCACGGCCGCGCTCTACGAACGCGTGCGCCGGGTCATCCCACCGATCGAATGGACCGCCTTCGCCGGCGACATCGACGCCATCCTCGACCTGAAGCGGCAGCGAAACGCTGTCATCCTGGCGCACAACTATCAGACGCCGGAGATCTTCCATTGCGTCGCCGATATCGTCGGCGACAGCCTGGCGCTTGCCCGCAAGGCGATATCGGCCGAAGCGGACGTGATTGTGCTGGCCGGCGTGCATTTCATGGCCGAGACGGCAAAGCTGCTCAACCCTGAGAAGACCGTGCTCATTCCAGACCTGCGCGCAGGCTGTTCACTGGCGGACTCTATTACCGCCGAGGATATCCGCCTGCTCAGGCAACGCTACCCCGGCCTGCCGGTCGTCACCTATGTCAACACGTCGGCTGAGGTGAAGGCCGAGTCCGACATCTGTTGCACGTCAGGCAATGCGAAAGCGGTCGTCGAGTCCCTTGGCGTTCCCCGGGTGATCATGCTGCCGGACGAGTATCTGGCCCATAACATCGCCGCCCAGACCGACGTGGAGATCATCGCCTGGAAAGGGCATTGCGAGGTGCATGAGCGCTTCACGCCAGCCGATATCCGCGAGTTGCGCGAAAACCATCCCGGCGTGACGGTGCTCGCGCATCCCGAATGCCCGCCCGATGTGGTGGCCGAGGCCGATTTTTCCGGCTCAACCGCCGCCATGTCCGATTATGTCGAAAGGCAAAAGCCGCCCCGCGTCGTGCTGATGACGGAATGCTCGATGAGCGACAATGTCGCGCTTCAGCATCCCGAGGTCGAATTCATCCGACCCTGCAATCTCTGCCCGCACATGAAGCGGATAACGCTGGCCAGCATCCGCATGGCGCTCGAGCAGAACCGCCATGTCGTCACCATTGAGCCGGAGATTGCCGGGCGCGCGCGGCTGGCCGTCGAGCGGATGCTGGCGGTATGAGCATGGACGTCCGCGACCTCGACGACCGGCCGGTCATCATCGGCGCCGGCATAGCCGGGCTGATGACCGCACTACACTTGGCACCCGAGCCGGTGCTTCTGCTCTCAAGATCGCCGCTTGGCGCGGATGCGTCCAGCGCGTGGGCGCAAGGCGGGCTTGCCGCCAGCATGGGCGATGATGATGACCCGATCCTCCATCTTACCGATACGCTCGCCGCCGGTGACGGCCTTTGCGATGCGGAAGCAGCAAGGCGCATCGTGTACGCTGCGCCCGCCGCGATCGAATATCTGGCACGGTTTGGGGTTCGTTTTGATCGGACGCCGGCAGGCGCTCTTCGTCTCGGACTGGAGGCCGCGCACAGCCGGCGGCGCATCGTTCATGCCGGTGGTGACGGCAGCGGACGAGAGGTCATGCGTGCCCTGGTCGCGGCGGTACGTTCGACGCCGACAATAGAGGTGATCGAGGGCTTCGAAGCGCGCCGGCTGGTGACGGAGGACGGCAGAATCGCCGGTGTCCTGGCGAGCGGCGCGGCAGGTCCGGTGTTCCTCGCGACGGCACGGGTCGTCCTCGCCACGGGTGGGATCGGTGGCTTGTTCCACGACAGCACCAATCCTCTGGGCAGTTGCGGACAGGGTCTGGCGTTGGCGGCCCGTGCGGGGGCTGTGCTTGCCGATCTGGAATTCGTCCAGTTCCATCCGACCGCGCTTGACGAGCCGAAGCGCCCGATGTCGCTGATCAGCGAAGCCGTTCGCGGCGAAGGCGCAACCTTGGTCGATGAGACGGGCCGGCGGTTTCTCAGCGGCGTGAAAGGGACGGAACTTGCGCCGCGCGACGTGCTGGCGCGTGCCGTCGGGAACCATCTGGCCAGCGGACACCGCGTCTTTCTCGACGTGCGGGAAAGGCCCGGCCCGACATTCGCGCGGCAGTTCCCGACGATCGCATTGGCTTGCAAAGAAGCCGGCATCGATCCGGCGCGTGACCTCATTCCTATCCGGCCGGCGCAGCACTACCATATGGGTGGTGTGGCCGTGGATCTGGCCGGCCGCACATCGGTTCAAGGACTTTGGGCTTGCGGCGAAGTCGCCTCGACCGGGTTGCATGGCGCCAACAGGCTCGCCAGCAATTCCTTGACCGAGGCGGTGGTCTGCGCACGCTGGGTGGCAGAAAGCCTGCGGGGGATCCCTGCCCGGCGTGCACAGCAAACGTTTGCAAGTGACTCTCCGTCGCCCGATCCGGCAGCAGTGCGCCCTGTCTTGTCGCGCGCGCTCGGCGTTGTACGGAATCGCGAAGGCCTGGAAGCAGCGGCGCGTGCCTTGTTGCCGCTCGCCGAGTGCGCGGATGCTACCTCAGGTCCGGCCGTGGTCGGGCTGATGATCACGATTGCCGCGTTGCAACGTCGGGAAAGTCGCGGCGCCCACCACCGGACGGATTTTCCCCTTCATGCGGCCGTCGCCCGACGCTCAGAAATCACCCTGGAGGCCGCCCTGAGGACAGCGCGGGAACTCGAACCTCGGCTGGAATGCCTGACATGATGGACCTCTCGCCACTTCCCACAATCATGTTTGAGCCTCTGGTACGGGCAGCTCTGCTCGAGGACCTTGGCAGGGCCGGCGATTTGACCACGGACGCCATCGTGGCGAATGAACGCCACGCGACGACCGTGCTGGCGGCGCGCCAGCAAGGCGTCGTCGCCGGCCTTGATCTGGCGATGCTTGCCTTCAAGCTGATCGATCCGAATGTCGAGATGACGGTGGAGCGCGCGGACGGCAGCGAGGTCGCGCAGGGAGAGGTCATCGCCTCGGTGAGCGGCCCGGCCCGCGCCATTCTCACGGCGGAACGCACGGCGCTCAATTTCCTGTGCCATCTCAGCGGCATAGCCACGGCGACGGCATCAATCGTCAATGCGGTCCGGGGGCACAAGGCGAAAATTGTCTGCACCCGCAAGACGACTCCTGGCTTGCGAGCGGTCGAAAAATACGCTGTGCGCGCCGGCGGCGGCGCCAATCACCGCTTCGGCCTCGACGACGCCATCCTGATCAAGGACAACCACATCGCCATCGCCGGCGGAATTCGCCCGGCAATGGAGCGGGCGCGAATGAGCGTCGGCCATCTCGTCAAGGTCGAAGTCGAGGTCGATACGCTGGTCCAGTTGGAAGAGGCCTTGGCGCACGCGCCCGACGCAGTCCTGCTGGACAACATGTCAGTCGATGACTTGCGCAATGCGGTGGCCATGGTGGGTGGCCGGGCGGTCACCGAGGCGTCTGGCAGGATCACCGCCGCGATTGCGCCAGCCGTTGCCGCAACCGGTATCGACCTGATTTCCATCGGCTGGTTGACTCACAGCGCCCCGATCCTCGATATCGGCCTCGATTATCGTGAGCTTTGATCGTCGGACCTGGCCATCTAAAGTCTAGCCGGCTCGCCACAACGCAAGGAACAGGATCGAAATGCACGCAGCGATTTCGGAAAAGACCGCGCCTGAAGTTCAATCCCTCGGCGACCGCCGGGTATGGAGCCTGGAAGAAGCCCAGGCTCTCCACGATGCACCTTTCAACGACCTCTTGTTTCAGGCGCAGACCGTTCACCGCCAGAACTTCGATCCCAACAAGGTCCAGCTCAGCCGACTTCTCAGCATCAAGACGGGCGGCTGTCCGGAGGATTGCGGCTATTGCAGCCAGTCGGCGCACCATGAAAGCGGGCTGAAGGCGTCGAAGCTGATGGAGGTCAGGCGCGTCATCGCTGAAGCGACCAAGGCGCGCGACGCCGGCGCCACCCGCTATTGCATGGGCGCCGCCTGGCGAAATCCCAAGGGGCGCGACATGGATGCGGTCGTGGCGATGGTCGAAGGCGTCAAGGCGCTGGGCATGGAGACCTGCATGACGCTCGGCATGCTCGACCTCGGCCAGGCGCAGCGGCTGAAGGAGGCCGGCCTCGACTACTACAACCACAACATCGACACCTCCGAGCGCTACTACTCAGAGATCATCTCGACCCGGACATTTGCAGACCGCCTGGATACGCTGGCCAATGTCCGCGACAGCGGCATCAAGGTCTGCTGCGGCGGCATTGTCGGCATGGGCGAAGAGCCGGTGGACCGGATCGACATGCTGGTGACATTGGCCAACCTGCCGGAACATCCGGAAAGCGTTCCGATCAACATGCTCATCCCGATCGCCGGCACCCCGCTTGCCGATGCCAGGCCGATCGAGCCGATCGAGTTCGTGCGCG
>NZ_RZOJ01000210.1:0-10271 GCF_003998845.1 Mesorhizobium sp. M4A.F.Ca.ET.022.05.2.1
GCGCCAGCGCCTTCGCCTTTGCGCCGACCGGGCCGGGCGTCGCCGATTTTATTCAGCTCTCGCTCGGCCGCGAGATCGAGGTTTTGGCCGGCCCCGTCGTCGATCCCGATTATCGCCCCTATAGCGCCGACGATCTTTTGGAGCCGTCCTGGGTTTCTCGCGATTCCGCTGCCGAGGCGCAGCCTCTGGCAGGACCAGTCTACCGGCTGCGCGGCCGCGCCGGCGGCGGCATAGTTCACATGCGAAGTTTTTTGGCGCGCCTGGCTCGGATCGAACGCGAGCAGCGCGAGGCAAACCGTCCCGAGCTGGAAAACCGCATCATCCGTGAGGTCGGCCCCGACGGCATGCGCGATACCGCTTTTTTGGACGCCAACCCGGACTGGTTCGATTTTGTGCCGCGCGAGAACCGCTTTTTTGCCGACTGGGAGCGGTCGAGCGCCTGCGCCGACCGCATTTTTGACCATTGGGCCTTCGATATCCACGATCTTGAGGGGCGTGGCCAAAAACGCGAAATCGGCTTTATCCCGCGGCCGCTCAAAATGCCCGCCGGGAAGCTGCCGATGGAAGAAGGTATTTCGGTGCACCGGCTGATGGAGCGGACCGAGGCGATCGACGCGGAGATTGGCCTGCCCTTCGCCTGGTTCTTTTTTATGACGCACGGGCACTGGGTCGATCCGGACGTCGGCGGTGCGGTCGCAGAAGGCCTGCGTGCCGGCCGCGTGCGCCTGCCAGACCGCGATGCAGCCGTGCTGCTCGGCTGGGCAGACAAAAAATATCTGTTCTGAGCCGCCGTCATGGATCTTCGCCTGCCAAAACTCGCATCCGACCAAAAACTGCGCCGTGCGGAGGCGCTCGATGCGCTGGATTCGGTACTGCCATTCGACCGCCGCGATTTTCTGGCCGAACTTTTGACCGACGACGACGTCGCCACACTGCGCCATCTCGCCAAGGAAGGCATCGGCGCAAATTCTTTGCGCGCCCTGGCCTCGGATCTCGGTTACCTCGAGGCATGGTCTCTGGCCGCGACCGGTTTTTCGCTCCCCTGGCCGGCGCCGGAGGTACTGCTGATAAAATTCGTCGCCCATCACCTGTGGGATCCCGCAAAGCGTGAAACCGACGTTTCGCACGGTATGCCGGAAGACGTGACCGCGGCGTTGAAGTCGGCAAAACTGTTGCGCGTCGATGGACCGCACGCGCCGAACACCGTGCGCCGGCGTCTGTCCAGCTGGTCGACGCTGACCAAATGGCGCGGTCTTAGGGGAAAATTCAACGCGCCGGGACTGCAGAGCGCGATCAAGTTGGCGGTGCGCGCCAGCGCCCGCCCGCGCGGCCGCAAGAGCAAAAAGGCGGTTACCGCCGACATTTTGACCGTGCTGCTCAAGGCCTGTGCCGGCGACCGTCTCATCGACGTCAGGGATCGCGCGATCCTCATCACCGCCTTCGCCTCCGGCGGCCGGCGTCGCAGCGAAATTTCGGCGCTGCGCGTCGAGCAGATCGTCGAAGAAGAGCCGGTACCCACCGATCCCAAGGCTCCCCACGGCGAAAAACTGCCGTGCCTGTCGATCCGGCTCGGCCGGACCAAGACGACACAAGCCGACAGCGACGCCTTCGTGTTGCTGATCGGCCGTCCGGTGCGGGTCCTGCGGGAGTGGCTGGAGCGTGCGAACATCAGCGAAGGCGCCGTGTTCCGCGGCATCGACCGTTGGGGCAATCTCGAAAAACGCGCCCTGACGCCGCAGGCGGTGAACCTGATCCTGAAGCGCCGCATCGCTGAGGCAGGCCTCGACCCGCAAGCCTTTTCCGCGCATGGCCTGCGCTCGGGCTACCTCACCGAAACCGCCCGCCGCGGCATTCCGCTGCCGGAAGCCATGCAGCAGTCGCAGCACCACTCGGTCCAGCAGGCTTCGAACTATTACAATGACGCGGAGCGGACGCTCGGCCGGGCGGCGCGGGTGATCATATAGATCCGGACATCGTGCGCGTCGCTCACGGCGCGCGATGTCAGACGTCGGTTCTAATGCTTTAGCGATGCCCGACATGCCGTTTCGCGCCGAACGCGCCCTACAACAAGCTCCCGCCCTTACGCTGCACGGAGATGTCGAGACCAAAGGCAGTGCCCGGGCACAAAGTGCAATAATCCCAGGGCAACTGACCGCGGGAAATCGAACCTCGAATCCCGACTCGGCAGATCGGTGATAAGCGCGTCAAGCCGTGGGATCGAATTGAGCAGGACCGCCTTTGGAAACTGTCCGGACAAGCGGAGTTCCGCCAGTGCCGTTCGCGCCGCGATGCAGGTCCTTCAGCATCATACCGACACCCGCTTGAGACCGCCCCGTGCTCATCCCGTCATCCTCGCCGTCGCGCCGTTCGCCTTCAGCGCCGCCATCAGCATCGGTCCGACAGAAAAAGCCCCTGCCTTGGCCTTGTCAGTCAGCACGCGCAGGTATCCGCCGGCGGAATTGATGTGCTGAGCCCGTTGCAGGATACAGGCAATCACGATCGCTGCGGTTTCCTGGCCCATCGCATGGCAGGCCTCCTCATACGCCGACGGCGAGACGCCAAGGTAGCCGCGCACCTGGGCGGCGGTAATCATGAAATCGCGCCAATTACCGATACCGTTCACGGCGTAGTCCACAATTTCGGGGCAGGCCTTCAGCACAAGCCCCAGCGGATAGGTTTTCGGGGGCTCTGCGGTTCTCGTGCTGGGCTCGGCCGTCGCCCCGCTTTTCTCGAAAGCAGGTTCAAATTCAAAAATAGAGTCGGTATTTGAATCAGATTGCTGCCGCTCGTTTTGAGAGTCATTGCCGCTCGGATTCGTGGATTTCATATGGATTTCCAGCAGCTTGTCCACACCATCACGCAACGAGGCCAGATCGACAACTATAGGCTCGAGATCGGCAATGCAGGCTCGGCGCGGAATAGCCTCCACAACCTGGCGGAAACGCTTCCAAAGGCCTCCCCAGTCGCCTGGGACATCTTCGTCAAAGGCCGCCTCGATCAGCTTGTGGATGTCGCGCCGGTGCAAGGTAATCCGCTCGCGCATAAGCCTGAGCGCCCTGTTGTCGGCGCGAACACGCTCGGCCGCCGCCTCGAACTCATAAGCACGGGCCAGCAGCGGCGCCAGGGAAAAACCAAAGGCTTCCTCGATCCCCCCTCCGCTGCCCTTGCGGGCGTAACGCTTGCCGTTCGGGCTATCCCGACGGATGATCAGCCCGCAGTCCACAAGGGCCGCCAGGTGCCGCCTGAGTGTGGCATCGGGCATTCCGTGCGCTCTGAGCGACAGCTGAGCGTTCGAGGGAAACACGATAAGGCCGTTTTCCTCACTCAACTCACTGTCAGGATAGAAAGAGAGCAGTGCATTCAGCACGGCCAGAGCACGATCCCCGATGCCGACGATGCTCTTGCCCTCGCAGAGGTTGCGGTAGATCTGCCACTTGTCGACGACCCTGCCCTTGGGGATTTCACCTGACTCGTTCTGCGCTGCCAGCAGGGCAAGCGACATCGGCCGCCGCCCAAAGGGCGTCGTTGCAATACCCGTCTCCATTTCTTCCTTCGCCTTCAATTAGGCAAAAGAAATCTGCTCGCCAAAACGACGCCAATGACTCTTGACAGTGATTCGTGGAGATGCGATTCTCAGCTTGCTTATGGTTGAGAAGGGCTTCCGCGACGGTGACGTTCGGGGGCCTTTTTCTTTTGCGGTTTAGTCTCCTGTTGCCTCTTTCTTCGATGTCCTGAATGCCTCGTAAAGGCTGTCCAGGTTCTCCGAAATGTATTCGCCGAACTCGGCCGCGTCTTTCGCTTTCAGCGCCAGACTGAAGGTCTTTCCATTGTTTTTAATCGTCGCGGCGACTGATTTGTCGGCCGGTGCCCAGGTTCTGTTGATCCGCGGAGCGAGCCCTTTCCTGATCGGCTTGTTGGACTTTGCTCCGTTCAGAAAATCAAAGAGCAAGTTGAAACGCTCATCAGAATCCGCGGCCGCGAACTCTTCGCTGGCCACATAGCTGTTGGCAATTGGCGTGTTCTTCGGGTTCTCGACGAGCTTCCGAAGATCCAACCACCGGTCGCGTCCAATCCCTTTGGCCGGCCCAATCGCATCAATGATGACCGCAGGGATAGCTTTCGGAATCGTCAGCATCTTAGAGAGCGTCTGGTAGTCGACCGACAGAGCAGATTGGATGGTTTCGCGGCTGAACCCAAGCCCGCCCAACTGCTGGGCGAACATAACACGCTCAATGAACGTAAGGTTGGCGCGTGCGGAGTTTTCCTGCCCTTGTGCGACAACGTGGTCGAAGTCTGCCAGCGTCTTCACCACTGCGCGGACAGGCCTGCCGAGTTGTTTGGCAACTCTCACCCGTCGGTGTCCGAAAACGGCCATGTAGCGGCCTTCGGCGCTGGGATGGGGTCTTACAAGGATTGGGGTATCCTGTCCCCTCTCCCTGACGGCCTCCAGCAGTTCGTGGTATGCGTCGTCCTCATCAACGCTCATGCGATCAGGCACAAATGACCTGTCGACCAAGTCGGGATCAATTTCAATAACCGTTTCGCCTTCGGCGAGCTTGGAGGCTTGCCTGGCCAGTTCATCGATCGACGATGAGATGGACCTCGCCGCTCCGAATTTGCGAAACCGGGAAGCTGGCTCGCCATCTTCTGCCGTTTCGGGCGCGGATTCCCGCATCAAATTGTCGAAAATGTGCTTTCTTGCCATTTCAGCGTCCCAAAATTTGGGTCATTCATCTGATTTCATTGCATTAAAACCTGACTTAGACGGCCGTCTATTTCGCACGTCCCCAGGCCCCGTGGATTAGTTCTCTGATTTCCGCGTTAACCGCTTCCATCGACTCCATGGCGCGGTCGTACGTTGCCCTATTCATCCCGGATTTCTCGACCTCATAAAGCGTCTGCTTCGTCAGCCCAGCATCCGAAATAGCGGTCGATTTCAACATCGGCGTCTTGAGCATTTGCGACGCGAGCATTGACTGCATGAATCCGACCATCTGGGCTTGCGGGACGTCGGTCGGCTCGTATCGAGTGATCAAATATCTGAACCAATCTAAATCTACTTCGCCGCCGGCCTGGCGAATTGTCTTCAGGATGTCGCCGAGCATCAGAAGGAACTGCGACATCGACATCAGGTCGAGCATCTGCGGATGTACAGTGATCAGCACCGAACTCGCCGCCGACAGAGCAGTCAGTGTCAAATAGCCGAGCTGGGGCGGACAATCGATTACGACCACGTCATAACGGTCATCGACCTCCTGCAATACCTTTTCGATGCGATTCCAAAACGTCTTGCCGGCGACGGAATTCTTATCCTGCATCGCCAGTGGAGTGTCGTACTCATATTCCTGCAATTCGAGCGATGCAGGGATAAGTTCAAGGCCTGGAAAGTTTGTCGGCAAAATTACGCCCGTGATGGGCTTCCGCTCGTCGTCGTAGCGGATCGCTTCATAGATCGACGGATTCTTGTCGAGTTCGGGTTGGATGCCGTGGAGGGCCGACAGCGAAGCCTGTGGGTCAAGGTCGATGGCCAATACACGGTGCCCGGTTAGCGCCAGATGTTGCGCAAGGTGTGCGGCCGTCGTCGTCTTTCCGCTGCCCCCCTTGAAATTAACAACAGCAACGACCTGCAGCTTCTCTCCCCTGCGGCGGTGAGGAACGTATTTCTTCACATCGGCTCGGCCGTGACGGTCGAGCCAATGACGCAGCTCCATGATCTGCTCAGCCGAATATGTCCGCCGACCCCCGGCGTGTATAGTTGGCTCGACACCTTTGCCTTCCAGGTGCAGCTTCTTGAGATTGCTAGTCGAAACCCCGAGGAAATACGCCGCTTCCCCGAGTGAGAATTGCCGCAAGGTCTTCCTTGCGTTCGGCGGGAATGTCTCGAAACGAAGCTGGTTCAGTTTCCTGGAAATCTCGCGGCCTTGTGCCAGAATGGTGTCGTCGAACAAAGGTTTCGACACGGGCGCTAATACATTCATGTTTTCCGGAACCTCAAGTGACGGCATTTCGGCGAAATTCTTTCGAATGCCGTCATTATGTCCGATTCGTTCGTGCCGACAAGAAATTTTAAGTTAACAAAAGGTTAACGCTAACTGTGCCAGAAAACTGTGCTGAACTGGTTGTGTGATTTTGAAACTCGGCACCCATGTGTCCCGGGCAGGTTGGGAATGCGATCGGACGGTTTCCATGCAAGCGGGGACTGTTCCAGTTTGGTTCTGAGCGCAAAGGAAGATCGAAGGATTGTCGGCGATTCCGGCCTCAAGACATACCAGAGTGATAACCGGCTCGTGCAGATCTGGTCTACTCTAGGCAGCGATATTGGAATCAAAATAGGCTACCGAAGCGGCCCGGTTTGACCGAATGCGCCTTCTGCAACTTCCCCATTCACCGCATCATTGCGTCTGTCGGACCGGCGTTGTCCGCGTTCTCGAAGAATCCAGCTTCGTGAAAGAGACACATTTCCGGCAATCTGAACGGCCAGAAGACTGTTTTCGCTAGCTTTTTTTGCCATTTAGACGGCAGTCTATTCGATATGCCATCGCGGTCCGCGGCGCGCATGGCCGACGGCGGACGGTCGTGCCCCCGCCCCAGAGCGTGAACTCCCGCGAAGCCAAGCGTCATCATCTCGACAGCCGCCAGGGGACCTGCGGGCGCGTGTGGGCCGTCGAGACACAACAGGCCTTGCGCCTTCAGGGCCGCTGCCACGTCTTCCGGCATGTCGTGCGTGGACAAACGATCGCGCTTGGCGGGATCCCACGGACGATGCGCGACGAACTTGATCAGCAGCGCCCTCCGGCGCCGAAGGGCAGCAGCCGACCTATGACGGTCTGGCAACTACGCTTCGAGATAACCGACGTCCGACGCAAGCGCGTTTAACGAGGTCTCGCCAGTGTCTTCCTTTCCCAGATGGCACCTAGCCAGAAACGCGCGGCGATCGAACGGCAGACCTAATCGAGCGCGTCGATGACGTTGGCGCGCCGTCAGCTTTGCTTGGGATGCGAGCTTTGGCACATGAATTCATGGCAGCCACTCAGAACAGATACGGCTTGTCGGCCCAGGCTAGCAGAATGGCAGCATCTTGGTCGGGCAGCCGCACCCGTCTCGCGCAGAGGCGTTCGGCGATCGCCTGGCCGACATTCGGATCAACCCAGTGTCCGTGCGTCATCAGAAGAACCGGGCGAAGGGCAGGCTTCGTGGATGTCGAAGGCCCAGTGGGCAAAGATGCGGTCGGTGGCCGCGCTCGATCGCTCCCAGTGGGCAAAAAAGCGGACATGGCGCGGCACGAAAAAGAACCAGTCCGGATTGGCGTCTAAAACGCTCTGTCACGCGTGCCGTCGGGGGCCGACCTCACGGATGATGCGGTTTTCGAGCTCGGGCCGCCTCGCCTCGCGTTGCGCGCGTCCAAGGCGCCCACGGCGCGCCAAAAAACTGCGCATATGGACGATGCCGCGCAGGCGGTAGACGGACGGCGCCAGGGTTCCACCAATAAGGATCATCGATGGTCACGACGGTGAAGGCAAAACCTGGAAAGTCCTTGTTGAGGGCAGGGGCGAGCTCGGCATCGGCCGACTACCCCTCCAGAGATGCGAGTTCGGCCTCGACGGTGGCGGGCATCGGGCAAGCGGATCGGCTCTATTGTATCATTCCGGCGCTCCTCACATCCAGGTGGTTCACTCAAGCAGGGCGAGCGATTCCATTAGACCAGAAGGAAAAAGCCACAAAGCCCTGCGTTTCCAGGGCCGCCCAACGATCCAAGGTCAGAATTTTCGCGAATCTGGGCGGCGAGACCAATCACTGTCGACAAGAGTGATTGTGATAAACGCTGTAGCCTTTAGTTTCCGATCTCAGTTGAAGCGTAAGCTGAAATTCCAGCCCAATTTCGGTCCTTGCGGGGTGCATTTACGGGAGTGTGGCGCGAAAATCCTGCCTTTGACATCAGCCCCGGCTTACTCTTTTGTCGGCGGCCACCGGCGAGCTGTATGCACCAGAGCCAGCACCCACAAGTTTTCGCCTTCGACTTGGTAAACCAGACGGTAGCTCTCATGTGGAATCAGCTCGCGCGTGCCGGTGATTTTTCCGGTGCGGCCGAGCTTGGGGAAATCCGCCAGCCTCGCCACTGCGTCGCTGAAAAGCTGGTCCATCCGAGCGGCCGCTGACGGGCTGTCGGCCGCAATGTAGCTCCAAATGTCGGCTCGGTCCTGTTCGGCCTCTGGCGTCCATATGACCCTCACGCCTGGCTTGCCGTCTTGGCACGCCGGGCGGCGAAGTCAGCCTCGATCTCATCATTCGTCCGGCCTCGGCCGGCCCGCATCGAGGACCGCGCGACCTCGACCTTGCGGCGCAGGAACTCGTCATACTCCCGCTCTTCGCGCCGGCGCTCAATGTAATCACGCATCAGCTCGCGAACTACCTGCGATGCCGGCCGATGGTCGGCTTCGGTTTCGGCCATGAAGGCGTCGCGCAGCTCCGGTTCGAGCTTCAACGTGAAAACCGCCTCTTTCGGCATGCTCGGCTCCTGCGGGCTAGATACTAATGAAGTATATATGTTGTCATCACCAGCCGGCAAGCCGGCAAAGTCGACCGTCCTCATGCGGGGGATGGGGCTTGCTCAAAGGGCACCTTGGTGAGGAGGGCAAAGCGCGGCCGCCTTACCGGGCGAGTGACATGCTTGTCGGATAGCCGCTCGACGTCGACGGTCTTGTTGCCTTTGAAGATGCGCAGGACGAGCGAGGCTCTCGCGATGCCGCCGAGGCGGATTCAGCGCAGTCTGAAATCATGATGGCTGGATGGATTTGGGAGCGCACATACCGGCCGTCGTTTCCGTTGGCGCAGCCAGTCGTGCCGGCCAAGCCGTGGTTCATTCGTCGCCGGCGAGGCCGTCGAACGCCTCCATCAGCGCATCGACGATCGCTTGGCCGAGCGTCTGTGCTGTCTCAGCGATCTCGGCTCCGTTTCCCCTGCGGGCCGCGGTGGCGAGTTCCGAACCCTGATCCGTCAGAATCGCATTGGACCTATCGATTGCCCATTGTGCAAAATCGTTACGGCTGTCGATGATCCTGGTTTCCATCGATGCGCGCTCCTGCGTTTACGATTTGTTGGCTAGGGTCAGGGTGCGCGATGGGTATTGCGTTCGCGCCCATACACTCCTCGAGGCTTGCAGCGTCAAGCTCCCTGGGCAAGCCGTTTCTCCTCGCGCAGCCCGCGATATCGGCCGAAACGGGACCTTTTTCCTTCGTTGAGACCGGTCATGTCGGGCCCTTGAAGGAAAAGCACTCGTTTTTCGATTCAAACGGGAAGGGGAGGGGACTTTTTCCCGACCTCCTACAGGCCACTCGCCTTGTGAGATTGACCCGGAATCGGTCGCGGCGCCGGTGATACTTTCGGGTCATCTCGGCCGAGGCATGTCCGAGCTGCTTTTGCACGTAGCGTTCGTCGACCTCGGCCGAGGAGGCGAGGCCCGCGCGCAGCGAGTGCCCGGAAAATTTCATCTCCCGCTTGCCCTCCGGAAGATCGCCGCGCACGCCGGCGGCCAAGGCCGTGCGCTTGACCAACCGGGCCACCTCCTGGTCGTTCAACCGCTCCGGGCCAACAGCCTTGCCTTGGCCGGTGACGCGGCGGAACAGCGGTCCGTGCTCGATGCGAGCGAGCTTCAGCCAGGTCTGCAGGGCGACGACGGGACAGGTGGCGTCGGACGAGCCGCGCCCGACCTCGACCTCCCGCCAGCCGGTCTTGCCGCGCAGCGTCACCAACATGCCTTTGTCGAGAACCTCGACCCAGCCGCGGCCGTCCTCCGTCTGATCCCTGGCAGCGTCGAGACCGACGATTTCGGAGCGGCGCAGGCCGCCGGCAAAGCCGATGAGCAGCATGGCGCGGTCGCGCAGCCCGCACAGGGTGCCGCGGTCGAGTGTTTCCAGCATGGCGATCAGATCCTCCGGCAGGATCGCCTCCTTCTGCCGGGGCGGGGCGGCGTGTCTGTTGCGAATGCCGGCCATGACAGTCACGATGTGACGGTCCTTGCGGTCCAGCGGCTGGCGGCGCTGGGTGAAATTCCGGCTCAGCGACGACAGCCGCCGCTCGATGGTCGATACCGAGTTGGGCTGCTTGTCTGCGGAACAGACCCGGACGCGCAAGCCGTGATATAGAGGCCGACCACTCGCGGATCGGGCGAGAACGCATCGACACCCTGCCGCCGCGCCCAGGCGCAAAAATGCTTCCAGTCGGCGGCATAGGCGCGGCGGGTGTTGGCGGAGCTTGCAGCTTCGACATAGTCC
>NZ_RZOJ01000211.1:0-10247 GCF_003998845.1 Mesorhizobium sp. M4A.F.Ca.ET.022.05.2.1
TCCTCGCGCGCAACCAGCGAGCCATCGGGCTTGACCATCATGGTCCTGACCTTGCGTGGCGCGACGGCGATGCCGGGCGTGGATGCGCCGGGCAGCGCCGATGCGGCGCCGGCGCCGAAATCCGAGGATCGCATAGCCCAGGTCCTGCAGGAAGCCGACAAGGGGACCAATCCGGAAGTCGTCGCCGTCGCGCCACGCAAGGTCAGGACCATGATGGTCAAGCCCGATGGCTCGCTGGTTGCGCGCGAGGATCCTGCACCCGAGGCTGCTTCGCAGGTTGCTGCCGCTGAACCGGCCGATCCGGCGCCGCAGCATGTCGCCCCCGCGGCGCAGGCCGGCGCCGAGCAGACCGGCACTGTGGCGCCGGCGACCGATCAGGCAAGCGATCAGCCGACCAACCAGGTTGTCAGCGCCGACCAGACCGAGGCCGCACAGCCGGCCGAGGCGCCAAAGGCCGAGGCGAAGGCCGAAGCCAAGACGCAGACCACCCACACCCAGTCGGCCAATACGCCGGCCACTGTTCCGGTGGCGCCGCAGCGTCCGTCCGACCAGCCGGTCGACGTCGTCGGCGAGGTGAAGCCCGACCAGGTCGCCTCCATATCGCCGAGCGCAGCAGCGGCAGGTGGTGGTTCGTGGTCGATGCAGATCGCCTCGCAGCCGACGGTTGAAAGCGCGCAGTCCACATACCAGGACCTGCAGCGCCGCTACGGCAGCGTGCTGTCGGGCCGCACCGCCAACATCGTCAAGGCCGAGATCGCCGGCAAGGGCACCTTCTACCGCGTCCGCGTGCCGGCGCAGTCGCGCAACGACGCGATCGCCCTGTGCACCAGCTACAAGGCGGCCGGCGGCAACTGCTTCGTGTCGCGCTGAGTCTGGGCGCAATCCAGTCAACCCGGCGCGGCCGCAGGGCCGCGCCGGTTTTTTGTGGACCGGGATCGGGCCTTCAACCGCTTGTCATGCGGGTGATTCCCTTTGTCCGCGCGAAGCCCTAAGCTCCAAGGCATGACCGAATCAAAATCCATGATCCTCGGCTGCGCCGGGAAATCGCTCACCCCAGAGGAAATCCGCTTCTATCGCGACGAGCGGCCCTGGGGTTTCATCCTGTTTGCCCGCAATGTCGGCGAGACCGAGCAGATCCGCGATCTGGTGGCCTCGATGCGCGACACCGTCGGGCGTACGGACGCGCCGGTGTTCATCGACCAGGAAGGCGGCCGGGTGCAGCGCCTGCGGCCGCCGCTGGCACCGAACTATCCTGCGGGTGGCGCGCTCGGCGCCTTGTGGCGCAATGACCGCGAGGCCGGCCGCCGCGCCGCATGGCTGATGGCGCGCCTGCATGCCTTCGACCTGCTTCGTCATGGCATAACCGCCGATTGCCTGCCCGTGCTCGATGTGCCGGTGGAAGGCGCCAGCGATGTCATCGGCGCGCGCGCCTACGGCAAGGAGCCGGGTGCCGTGATCGAGCTCGGCCGCGCCGCGGCCGAGGGGCTGATGTCGGGCGGCGTGCTGCCGGTGATGAAGCACATTCCCGGGCACGGGCGGGCCTTTGCCGACACGCATTTCGAGCTGCCGACCGTCGATACGCCGCTCAGCGAACTGCGCAGCCATGATTTCGCTCCGTTCAAGGCGCTCAACCATTTGCCGATGGCAATGACGGCGCATGTCGTCTACAGCGCCGTCGATCCGGAAAACCCGGCAACGACCTCGGCAAAGGTGGTCAACGACATCATCCGCGGCGAGATCGGCTTCGACGGTCTGCTGATGAGCGACGACACCTCGATGAAGGCACTTTCTGGGGATTTCCCGACAAAGGCGGCGGCGATCCTTGCGGCGGGCTGCGATCTGGTCCTTCACTGCAACGGCGTTTTCGAGGAAATGTCAGGCATCGCGTCACGCACCACGGCGCTTGCCGGCAAGTCGCTCGAGCGCGCCGAGCGGGCGCTGTCCTATATTAAAGATCGCGACCTCGCGAACGAGACCGAGATACGCGCCGAGTTTGCCACCTATTTCGACGCGGTGGCCTGACAGGGGAAAGAGACAGGGGCAGTGGCGGAAACATTGGACAGCAAGGCCGCGAAGGCCGCACCGATGGACCGTCTGTGGGCCGAGAACGACGATGCGCGCGTCACCGGCGATCCGTCGCTGGTCGTCGACGTCGCCGGCTTCGAGGGCCCGCTCGACCTTCTCCTGCACCTGGCGCGCAACCAGAAGGTCGATCTGGCGCGCATATCGATCCTGGCGCTGGCTGAGCAGTACCTCGCCTTCATCGAGAAGGTGAGGGCGCTGAGGCTGGAGCTTGCCGCCGACTATCTGGTGATGGCGGCGTGGCTCGCCTTCCTGAAGTCGAAACTTCTGATCCCCAAGCAGCCGGGCGAAGAGGGCGAGAGCGGCGAGGAACTGGCGGCGGTGCTGCAGTTCCGGCTGAAGCGGCTGGAGGCGATGCGCGATGCCTCGGCAAGGCTGGTCAACCGCAACCGGCTCGGCCGCGACGTGTTCGCGCGCGGCATGCCGGAGATGGTCATCATCGAGAAGCGCAACGCGTACTCCGCCTCGCTTTACGATCTGCTCACCGCCTATGCGCAGCAGCGCCAGAAGCAGGCGATCAACAATGTGACGATCGCCAGGCGTGGCGTGTGGTCGCTCAAGGATGCGCGCGACATCCTGAACAGGCTGGTCGGCACGCTCAGCGACTGGACGGCGCTGGACAGTTTCCTGATCGAGTATCTCGCGGCGCCGGAGGAGCGGCGCACGGCGGTCGCCAGCTCCTTCGCCGCGACGCTCGAACTGGTGCGTGAGGGCAAATTGGACTTGCGGCAGGAGCAGGTGTTCGCGCCGATCTATCTGCGCGGCCGCGCGCAAGGCACAAAGGCAGTCGAGGTGGTAGCATGAGCGAACGCGCCAACGCTTCGGTCATTCCGTTCAAGGTCGAGGACGAGGCCGAGGAACCTGCGGTCGAGCAGGCTTCTGTCGAGAATCCGGCCGAGCGGCTCGCTCTGGCGGAAGCCGTGCGCATGGCCGAGGCGATCATCTTCGCCAGCGCCGAGCCGGTCAGCGAAAAGCAGCTTGCCGCACGTCTGCCCGACGGCATCAACGTCGCCGCTGCTATGGCCGACCTGCAGCAGATCTATGCCAGGCGCGGCGTCAATCTGGTGCGTGTCGGCGATGCCTGGGCCTTCCGTACCGCCGGCGATCTCGCCTTCCTGATGAGCCGCGACACCATCCAGCAAAGGAAGCTCTCCCGCGCGGCGCTCGAAGTGCTGGCGATCATCGCCTATCACCAGCCGGTGACGCGGGCCGAGATCGAGGACATCAGAGGCGTCGAAACCTCGAAGGGCACGCTCGACACGCTGATGGAGACGGAATGGATCAGGATGCGCGGCCGACGCCGTACGCCCGGCCGTCCCGTCACCTACGGCACGACGGACGCCTTCCTCGATCATTTCGCGCTGGAGGAGATCCGCGATCTTCCCGGCATGGAGGAACTGAAAGGCGCCGGGCTGCTTTCGACCCGCATGCCATCGAATTTCTCCGTGCCGCTGCCGCCGGCCGACCCTGACGCGCTGACCGAGGACGAGGATGCATTGACCGACATCGACCTCGAGGAACTCGGCCTGTTGACGCCGCGCGTCACGGAAGATTGACCCGTAAGATCCGTTGAAAACGGCCGGCAGGCGATGGGCTGCGCGGATTCGTAGCGGGCACTCGCGGCAAAAGTGCGTGACTTCCGACCGCCTTTCATCAACTCTGTTGCGGTTGTGTTTGAATCCCAACGCGAAAACGCATAGATCATCGCCAGGGAAATCATTCGAGAGAGAGTAGCTATGGGTTCGTTTTCGATTTGGCACTGGATGATCGTGCTGGTGATCGTGCTGCTGGTGTTCGGCCGCGGCAAGATTCCCGAGCTGATGGGCGACATGGCCAAGGGCATCAAGAGCTTCAAGAAGGGCATGGCCGACGACGACGCTGACGACAAGCGCACCGTCGAGCACCGCGCCGACGAAACCGTTTCGGCGGTGAAGGAGAAGGCCAGCAAGAGCTGAGCCCGAGGTTCTAGTCGGAACAGATTGCCATGTTTGAAGTCGGCTGGACCGAGATGCTGGTGATCGCGGTCGTCATGATCGTGGTCGTCGGGCCGAAGGATTTGCCCAATATGCTGCGCACGTTCGGCCGCACGACGGCAAAGCTGCGCGCCATGGCCGCCGACTTCCAGAAGCAGTTCAACGAGGCGCTGAAGGAAGCCGAGCTCGACGACGTCAAGAAGTCGGTCGACGAGCTCAGGGGGCTCAGCCCGGTCGCCGAGATCCGCAAGCAGCTCAATCCGTTCGAGCAGGCGGCGGCCGATGTCCGCTCTGGCGTCGATGCGGCGATGAAGCCGAAGCCTGCCGTCGATCCGGCCACGCCCGTTGCTTCGACGCCACAAGCCAGCGAACCGCTGAAGAACGGCGCCACGGTATTGCCTGGCGTCGAGGCGCCGGAAGCGACGCCGGCGGCGCCGATCTTTCCAGCGATGACCGACGATGCCGTGGTAACGCCGGCGGTTGCCGCTGCAACGGCGGCGCCGCAGACGGTGGAAGCCAAGAAGCCGGCAACGGCGAAGGCCGTCAAGGCACCAGCAACCGTGGCGAGGGCGACGGCTGCGAAGGCAAAGCCGACGCCAGCGAAAGCGGCCAAGCCAGCCGCGCCAGCAAAGACATCCAAGCCGGCCGCAACCAAGGCGGCGAGCAAGGCTGATGTGAAGCCCGCGCCGGCGACGAAGCCCGCGCCTAAGAAGACGGCGGGAGCCGCCAAGTGAGCGTCACGGACCAGGAAAGAGACGAAATCGAGAAATCGTCGGCGCCGCTGATCGAGCATCTGATCGAGCTGCGCCGGCGGCTGATCTGGTCGCTCGGCGGCTTCTTTGTCGCCTTCCTCGTCTGCTTCTTCTTTGCCAAGCGGCTGTTCAACCTTCTGGTCATCCCGTTCAAGTGGGCGACCCAGTGGGCCGGGCTCGACCCGCACAAGGTCGAGCTGATCTACACCGCGCCGCAGGAGTTCTTCTTCACGCAGGTGAAGCTTGCCATGTTCGGCGGCATGGTCATCGCCTTTCCGCTGATCGCCACGCAGATCTACAAATTCATCGCGCCCGGCCTCTACAAGAACGAGCGCAACGCATTCCTGCCGTTCCTGATCGCCTCGCCGATCCTGTTCCTGATGGGCGCGTCGCTGGTCTATTTCTTCTTCACGCCGATGGTGATGTGGTTCTTCCTCGCCATGCAGCAGACCGGCACCAACGACCAGGTGCAGATATCGCTGCTGCCAAAAGTGTCGGAATATCTCAGCCTGATCATGACGCTGATCTTCTCCTTCGGCCTGGTGTTCCAGTTGCCCGTGGTGACCAGCCTGATGACCAGGGTCGGCATGCTGTCGTCGAAGGCGCTGGCCGAGAAGCGCAAATGGGCGATCGTCATCGCCTTCGTCGTCGCCGCCGTGCTGACGCCGCCCGATCCGATGAGCCAGATCGGCCTCGCCATCCCGACCATCCTGCTCTACGAGGTCGCCATATGGTCGGCCCGGCTGATCGAACGCGGCCAGGAGCGGGACCGTCTGGCGCGCGAGAAGCAGGAGGCCGGAACGGAAATGGCCGAGAACGCCGCTGATGCGTCGTCGACGCAGGCTCCAAGCTAGGCAGAGCCGGAAAAACACGGGCGGCGGCATTCGCCCGTCTTGCATCGACCAGGGATGCGGTTTACGCCCTCGGGCCTCAGCCAAGGACGGACAACCATGCTTGACATCAAATGGATTCGCGACAACCCGAAGGCTCTTGCCGAGGCGTTGGTGAAGCGCTCGTGGTCAGCCGGGGAGGCGCAATCCATTGTCGACGGGCTGATCGCCAAGGACGAGGCGCGGCGCGAGCATTTGACAGAGCTGCAGGTGAAGCAGGAACGCCGCAACGCCGCCTCAAAGGAGATCGGCAACGCCATGCGTTCGGGCGACGCGGCGCTTGCCGAGAAGCTCAAGGCCGAAGTCGGCGAGATCAAGGCCTTCATCCAGAACGGCGAAGCGCGCGAGCGCGAGCTCGACAAGGCGCTGAACGACGCGCTGGCCGTGCTGCCCAACGTGCCGCTGGACGATGTGCCGGTCGGCAGGGACGAGCATGACAATGTCGTCAAGCGCATTGTCGGCAAGGCGCCGGCGCGGCCGAACTGGGTGAAGGAGCACTTCGAGGTCGGCGAAGCGCTGGGCATGATGGATTTCGAGCGGGCGGCGAGGCTTTCCGGCTCGCGCTTCACGGTGCTGACCGGCCAACTCGCGCGTATGGAGCGCGCGCTTGGCCAGTTCATGCTCGACCTGCACACGACCGAACATGGCTACGAGGAAGTCCAGCCGCCATTGATGGTGCGCGACGAGGTGCTGTTCGGCACCGGGCAATTGCCGAAATTCGAGGGCGACCTCTTCTTCACTCCGCATGGCGATGGCCGCCTGGGCTTGATCCCCACCGCCGAAGTGTCGCTTACCAACCTCGTGCGCGAGGAGATCACCGCGCACGAAAAACTGCCGTTGCGCTTTACAGCGCTGACGCCATGCTTCCGCTCGGAAGCGGGGTCGGCAGGGCGCGACACGCGCGGCATGCTGCGCCAGCACCAGTTTTACAAGGTGGAGCTGGTCTCTCTCACCGATCAGGAGACGTCGATCGCCGAGCATGAGCGCATGACGGAATGCGCCGAGGCGGTGCTGAAGCGACTGGAGCTGCCGTTCCGCACGGTGACGCTGTGCACCGGCGACATGGGGTTCGGCGCGCGCAAGACCTATGACATCGAGGTGTGGCTGCCCGGCCAGAACGCCTATCGCGAAATCTCGTCCTGCTCGGTCTGCGGCGATTTCCAGGCCAGGCGCATGGATGCCCGCTACAAGGACAAGGACGGCAAAGGCAACCGCTTCGTCCATACACTCAACGGTTCGGGCACCGCCGTCGGCCGCGCGCTGATCGCCGTCATCGAAAACTACCAGAATGAGGATGGCAGCGTAACCATTCCTGAAGCGCTGCGGCCTTACATGGGCGGTCTGACGAAGATCGAATCGAAGTAATGCGCATTCTGCTGACCAATGACGACGGCATCCACGCCGAGGGCCTGGCGTCGCTCGAGCGCATCGCGCGCACGCTGTCGGACGACGTCTGGGTGGTGGCGCCGGAGCAGGATCAATCCGGCTACGCGCATTCGCTGTCGATCTCCGAGCCGCTGCGGCTAAGGAAGATCGGCGACAAGCACTACGCCGTGCGCGGCACGCCGACCGATTGCGTCATCATGGGTGTCAAGAAGATCCTGCCGGGCATGCCCGACCTCATCCTGTCCGGCGTCAATTCCGGCGCCAACATCGCCGACGACGTCACCTATTCGGGCACCGTCGCGGGCGCCATGGAGGGCGCGCTGCTGGGCGTCCGCTCGATCGCGGTCAGCCAGGCCTATTCCTATGCCGGCGAGGACCGCGTCGTTCCCTACGAGACCACCGAGGCGCTGGCGCCTGCGCTGCTGAAAAAGCTGGTCGCAATGCCATTGCCGGACGGCGTGCTGCTCAATGTCAATTTTCCGAATTGCGCGCCCGACGAGATCGAGGGCACTGTCGTCACCTCGCAAGGCAAGCTGGTGCACAGCCTGTGGGTGGACGAGCGCCGCGACGGGCGCGGCCTGCCTTACTACTGGCTGCGCTTCGGCCGCGAGCCGGTCGAAGGCAAGAAGGGCACCGATCTCCATGCCATGCGCAACCGGCTGGTGTCGGTGACGCCGTTGCAGCTCGACCTTACAGCTCATGAAATTCGCGACCAACTGACCAAGGCGCTCGCATGAACCAGCCGATTTCAGTCGACGACCGCGAAGGTTTTGCCGCCTTCCTGCTGCGCCTGCGCGGCCGGGGGTCGGCGCCGAAGCCGCTGATTGCCGCCTTCGAGGCGACGCCGCGCCGTGGCTTCCTGTCCGGCCAGTTCCATTCGCTCGCCTGGTCGGACGGCATGCTGCCGATCGAATGCGGCGAGGCGATCGAGGGCGCCGACCTGCAGGCCGCGGTACTCGCGGCGCTTGGCATCGAGCCGGGCAACCGCGTGCTGGAGATCGGCACCGGGACTGGCTACACGGCGGCGGTGATGTCGCGGCTGGCTGCGCGCGTCGTCACCATCGACCGCTACAAGACGCTGACGGAGCAGGCCAGGCAGCGCTTCGAGGCGCTCGGCATTGGCAATGTCATCGTCCGGCAGGCGGACGGCTCCAACGGATTGCCGAATGAAGGGCCGTTCGACCGCATCGTTGCATGGGCGGCCTTCGACAGCCTGCCGCGTTTCCTGCTCGACCAGCTGTCGAGCGGCGGCGTGGTCATCGCGCCGATCGGCCCGGAGGAGGGCGAGCAGGTGCTGGCCAAGCTCACCAAGGTCGGTAGCCGCTTCGAGCGCGAGGACATCGGCATCGTCAGGCTGCAGCCGATCCTGCGCAGCGTCGCCTCGGTCATCTAACGCCCTCCGAATATTTTAAGAAAATTTTCGTCGGATTCTAAGGGGTTAACCGACCAGTAACATTAACGCGCTTTAATCATGACCAGTTTGTACCGGGTCTGTGCGGGTTAGTGCGATGCAATTCAGTGTTTTGAAGGCAAACGGACGCAATCTGGCGCGTGGCTGCGCCATCCTCATGATCGCAGGCGCCGCCGCGGGGTGCAGCTCCCAGGTCGCCCGCTTCAATGGTGTCGACGACGTCTTCACCTCGTCGACCAACAATCAGCGCGCCATCATCGACAAGCAGGACGTCGCCCAGCCCTATCCGGGCGATGCGGTGGCGCCGGCGCCTGTCGACGGCAGTCATACACAGTCGGTGAGCCGCTCCAGCCTCGAGCCGGTTTCGGTGCAGCAGTTGCCGCCGCCGGTGTCACAGCCAGCCCAGTCGTCCGCCGCGAAGCCGGTGCGCACCGCTTCGGAGCCGGTCCTGGCGCAGCCCGCCACGCATGTCGACAGGACGACGACCGGCACCGTCGCCCCGGCGACGAAGCCATTCAAGGAGGCGCAGCCCGACGCGCCGAAGATGGCGGCCGCCGGCACGCCGCGCGCCACCGAGATCGTGGTCCGGGACGGCGAGACCATCTCCGGCCTGGCGCAGCACTACAAGGTGCCGGCCGACGTGATCATGAAGGTCAACGGGCTGAGCCCGATCAAGGGCCTGAAGACGGGCCAGAAGCTGGTCATTCCCGCCTATGCCTATTCGAGCAAGGAGCCGGCGCAGAAACTCGCCGACACCAAGCCCGCCAATGCGCCCAAGCCCGCCAGCGCGCCGGAAAAGGTAGCCGTGCTGCCGCAGCAGCCGAAGCTCAAGGACGGCAAGTCGGCCGCGCCGGTCGATGCTTCCGCCGCCGCGAGCGGGGCGAAGGACGCCAAGCCTGCGACGCAGGTCGCCTCGGCCAAGCCGGCTGGCGCCGGCGGCACCTACACGGTCCAGCAGGGCGACACGCTGTCGTCCATCGCCAGGAAAACCGGTGTCGGCGTCGTGTCGCTCAAGCAGGCGAACGGCATGCAGGACGGTCTGCTCAAGATCGGCCAGACGCTGAAGGTTCCGGCGGCGGTACGGCGACTGTCGCCGCCGCGAAGCCGGTCAAGGTCGACCCGGTGACGACGGCCACCACGCAGCCGGCCGCGAAGCCGACAGAAACGCTCGCCTCCTACACGCCGCCGAAGAAGGACGCCAAGGTCATCCAGCAGGCCGAGGACGACGACGCGGTGGCGCCGGATGCTACCGGCATCGGCAAGATGCGCTGGCCGGTGCGCGGCCGCGTGATCTCCAATTTTGGCGGCGGCAAGGACGGCGTCGACATCGCTGTGCCGGAGGGAACGCCGGTGAAGGCTGCCGAGAACGGCGTCGTCATCTATGCCGGCGACGGGCTGAAGGAATTCGGCAACACCGTCCTGGTGCGGCACGAGAACGGGCTGGTCACCGTCTACGGCCACGCCAGCTCGATCGAGGTGCAGCGCGGCCAGAAGGTCAAGCGCGGCCAGGAGATCGCGCTGTCCGGCATGAGCGGCACCACCGACTCGCCGAAGCTGCACTTCGAGGTGCGCAAGAACTCCGCCCCGGTCGATCCGTCGGGCTATCTCGAATAGAAGAAGAACAATTGCGGGCCGTCTGAGACCTCCAGTCCAGCCCGCCGGCTCAGCCCGCTCCGCAAGGGGCGGGCTTTTTCAGCTGTCTGCCTGACCTCAATCCTTCAGCGGCTTGCCGAGACGGCCGGCAAGGTCCTGG
>NZ_RZOJ01000212.1:0-10224 GCF_003998845.1 Mesorhizobium sp. M4A.F.Ca.ET.022.05.2.1
TTTGAGGACTACGCCATCTGCAGCCGCTGCCGGCTCGGCTGCGGCGGGAAGGCAATCGCGATGCCGGCGGCCCCCAGCCCGACCAGCGCCGAGCCGATGAACAGCCAGGAATAGCTGGCATAGGCGTCATAGATCATGCCGCCGGCCAGCGGCCCGAACGCCATGCCGAGGCTGGACAGCATGGTGGCGGCGCCGAATACGGTGCCGATGATGCGCGGTCCGAAATATTCGCGCGCCAGCACCGCGTAGAGTGGCATGACGCCGCCATAGGTGGCGCCGAAGATGACGGCCAGCACATAGAACTGTTCGAGCCTGCCGACCGTGAGATAGGCGGCGATCACCGCGGCCTGGATGACGAGCCCGGTGATCAGCACCGGCTTGACGCCGAGACGGTCGCCGAGCACGCCGTAGAGCAGTCGGCCGCCGAGCCCGGCGAGCCCCTCGACGCTGTAAATCGAGACGGCGGCCATCGGTGCCACGCCGCAGGCCATGGCATAGCTCACCATGTGGAAGATCGGTCCCGAATGCGCCGCGCAACAGGCGAAGAAGGTCATGCCCAGCACGAGGAATTGCGGCGAGCGCAGCGCCTGGCCGACGCTCAGGCCGGGATCATCCGTGACGGCCGCCGGCGTACCATCGGCTGCTGCGGCGGCGGCCGGCGGCTGGCGCACCAGGAAGGCCACAGGCAGAAGCAGCACCCAGGCCATGACGCCGATGTCGAACATGGCGGTGCGCCAGTCATAGGCGGTGATCAGCCAGCGCGCGAAGGGCGAGATGGTCATCGGCGCCACGCCCATGCCGGCCGATACCAGCGACACGGCGAGGCTGCGGTTGGTGTCGAACCAGGCGGTGGTGAGCGCGATCATCGGCGCGAAGAAGGCACTGGCCGCAAGCCCGACCAGGACGCCATAGGTGAGCTGGAAGACGGTGAGCGAGCCGGTGCGGCTGGCCAGCACCAGCGCCAGCCCCAGCAGCAGCGCGCCGGCGAAGACGACGGGGCGGGCGCCGACGCGATCGTAGATGGTGCCCCAGGCGAAGCCGCCGAGACCCATCACCAGAAAATTCAGCGTCATCGCGCTCGATATGCCGGCGCGCGACCAGCCGGTGTCGAGCGACATCGGCTCGAGAAAGATCGCCAGCGAAAACATCGCGCCGATGGCGACGCAAGTCATCAGCGCGCCAGCCGCGACGATGACCCAACGATAGGAAAGCTTCATGTTCTTCTCCCATGCCGGAAGCTAGAGTTTGTCGACACAGCGCAACCGTTTTTCGAGCTTCGTCACGCCGTTTGCGACCCAAGACGTTGGTGCCAGGGCCGATCCGACAATCCGGTTGCATTTTTTAATCAGATTTTTGGCACGGGTGATTTTTGCTGCCGCCTGAAAAGTTGCGTTGCTTCACAGCTCCTGTGCCCCACCGTCTTCTCTAGTGTCAGTAGCATGCAATACCCGACATTGACCGGAGGTTGGTCCCTTCTAGATGATTGACCAGTCAAACCAGGAGGACACCATGGAACTCTATCGCGGCCGGCTCATCGACCACATCCAGCTGGTGGTGCGCGACCTGAAGGCGAGCCGGCGTTTCTACGGCGCGGTGCTCGAGGTGCTGGGCATTCCGGTCGGCGGCGAGGCCGAGGATTATTTCTGGGCCGATGAACTCTTCGTCTCCAGCGTCGACAGCCGCGCCGCCCAGGGCGTGCTTACCGGCCGCCATCATCTTGCCTTCCAGGCCAAGGACCGCGCCATGGTCGACGCCTGGTACAAGGCGGGGTTTGCGGCCGGCGGCAAGGACAACGGCGCGCCTGGCGAGCGGCCCTACCACCCCGGCTACTACGCCGCCTTCCTGCTCGACCCTGACGGCAACAACATCGAGGCGGTGTTCCATGGCGAGGCGAAGCGGAGTGCTGCCGCGGTGGAGATCAGTTTCTAGGTCTGTCACCCAGGCCTTGAAGTTTCAGCCCGCATCGCTCGCATCCAGCAGCCATTGCCGGACGGCTTGCGTTGGTTCTGGATGCCGCTGCTTGCGCGGCATGACGACATGGAAATCCTGGGTGCCGCGCATGTCTCCCTGGACTGGCTGCACCAGCCGTCCGGCGGCAAGGTCGGCGGCGACGAGGAAGCGGCTGGCAAGCGCGATGCCCTGGCCGGCGATGGCGGCGTCGATCGCCAGGGCCGTCTGGTTGAAGCGCATGCGCTTGGCCTCCGTCGCCATCTTCAGGCCGAGCACCTTTTCCATGAACTCCGGCCACAGATTGTGGGCATCGTGCAGCAGCATATGATGCTGGATTTCCGCCGTAGCGATTGCGCAGGCGCCGGGCGGCAGCAGGCCAGGGCTGCAGACGGCGATGACCTGTTGCGGGAACAGGAGGTCGACGACGAGGCCGGGACCGAAGGGCGCACGGCCCTGCCGGACCGCGATGTCAACGCCGTCGGCCTGGAAGCTCGACAGGCTTTCGGTGGCAAGGATGCGCAGGTCGACCAGCGGATTGTGTGCGACGAAGTCCGGCAGTTTCGGGATCAGCCATTTGGTGGCGAAGCTGGGCGTCACGCTGATCGTCAGCCGCGCCGGTTCCGGCCGCAGCAGCGCGGTCGCCTCCGAGATCAGCTCGAAGGCGCGCCGGATGCTGGGCACATAGGCGCGGCCCTCGTCGGTCAGCGCCAGGCCGCGCGGCAGCCGCTCGAACAGCTTCGCGCCGAGGCTGGCCTCAAGACCCCGGATGTGCTGCGCCACCGCGCCCTGCGTCACGTTGAGCTCATGCGCGGCGAGCCGAAAGTTGAGATGCCGCGCCGACGCCTCGAAGGCGCGCAGCGCATTGAGCGGCGGCAAGCGCAGGAAGGCTTCGGGCATCGTGCAGTTTTTCTACAGTCCGATTTCAGGCTTTCTGGTTCGAACCAGCGGCGAAAGTCGAATATAACACGTTGTGATCAATGGTGGTACGGGCCGAAAACCAATCCGGAAGGAAGACGCAATGAGTGTAGAAAAAGTAGCGGTCGTCGTGGCCGGCGGCAGCGGCATGGGCGCGGCGGCGGCAAAGCGCCTGGCCGCCGACGGCTTCAAGGTTGCGATCCTGTCGTCGTCCGGCAAGGGTGAGGCGCTGGCCAAGGAACTCGGTGGCCTTGGCGTCACCGGATCCAACCAGTCGAACGAGGATCTGCAGCGTCTTGCCGACCTGACGCTCGAGCGCTTCGGCCGCATCGACGTGCTGGTCAACAGTGGCGGCCACGGGCCGCGCGCGCCGATCCTCGAGATCACCGACGAACAATGGCACACCGGGCTCGACGTCTACCTGATGAACGTCATCCGGCCGGTGCGCATCGTGGCGCCCCACATGGTCAGGCAGAAGGCCGGCGCCATCATCAACATCTCGACGGCGTGGGTGGTCGAGCCGAGCCCGATGTTTCCGACCTCGGCGGTGTTCCGGGCCGGCCTTGCCGCCTACACCAAGATCTTCGCCAACACCTACGCCGCCGACAATGTGCGCATGAACAACGTGCTGCCCGGCTGGATCGACAGCCTGCCCGCCACCGAGGAGCGCCGTGACAGCGTGCCGATGCAGCGCTACGGCACCAGCGAAGAGATCGCCGCGACCATCGCCTTCCTCGCCTCCGACGGCGCCGGCTACATCACCGGCCAGAACATCCGCGTCGACGGCGGCATCATCGCCGCGATCTGACGCCCATCGGCCCGCGGGGGGATGCGCCCGGCCTGCCGTTGCGCATTGGCGGCAAGCCGCTCGCGGCAGGCCGTCATTCCTTCACCGCGCCGGTCATCGAGGAAACGTAGTGCTCGACAAAGAACGAGTAGAGCACCACGACCGGCAGCGAGCCGATCAGCGCGCCCGCCATCAGCGCCCCCCATTCGTAGACGTCGGAGCGCACAAGTTCGGTCAGCACGCCGACCGGCACGGTCTTGTTCTCCGACGACTGGATGAACGTCAGGGCGTAGATGAACTCGTTCCAGGACAGGGTGAATGCGAATATGCCGGCGGAAATCAGGCCCGGCACCGACAGCGGCAGCACGATCTTGGTGAGGATCTGCAGCCGCGTCGCTCCGTCTATGAGCGCGCATTCCTCCAACTCGAAGGGGATGGAGCGGAAATAGCCCATCAGCAGCCAGGTGCAGAACGGGATCAGGAACGTCGGGTAGGTGAGGATCAGCGCGAACGGCGTGTCGTAGAGCCCGAGGTTGAACACCATCACCGACAGCGGAATGAACAGGATCGAGGGCGGCACCAAATAGGCGAGGAAGACGGCGAGACCGACCTGCCGCGCTCCCGAAAACCTCAGCCGTTCGATCGCATAGGCTGCCAGCACCGCCGCCAGCAGCGACAGGAACGTGGCGGCGGTGGAGATGATGACGGTGTTGAGCAGCCAACCGGGATAGGACGTCTCGAAGAGAAGATAGCGGATGTGCTGCAACGTTGGATGCACGACCCAGAACGGATTGAAGTTGGCGTAGTCGGTCATCTCGACATTGGGCTTAACCGCCGTGATCGTCATCCAGTAGAACGGAAACAGCAGCACGATGATGAACACCAGCAATGGCAGATAGACCGTCACCACGCGGCGCGGCAGGCTTTGCAGGTAGCCCATGCCGCCTTCATCGGTTTCCGGACGTTTCGGTCTCTTGATCGCGGCCATTTCAGTCTCCGCCGCCTTGCTGCCACTTGCGGCGTTGCAGGCCGAAATAGCTGAACAGGATCGCCGCCAGCAGGAAGGGGATCATGGCGACCGCGATAGCGGCGCCCTCGCCAAGCTGGCCACCTGAAATGCCGCGCTGGAAGGACAGCGTCGCCATCAGGTGGGTGGCGTTGACCGGTCCGCCGCGGGTCAACACATAGATCAGCTGGAAATCGGTGAAGGTGAACAGCACCGAAAAGGTCATGGTGATGGCGATGATCGGCGTCAGCAGCGGCAGCGTCACATGGCGGAACAATTGCCAGCGGCTGGCGCCGTCGAGCGTGGCGGCCTCGTAAAGCGATTGGGGGATCGTCTGCAGGCCGGCAAGCAGGGTGATGGCGACGAAAGGAATGCCGCGCCAGACATTGGCCGCGATGACCGAGGCCCGCGCGTTTGTCGGGTCGCCGAGGAAATTGATGCGATGGTCGATCAGGCCCATCTGCTGCAGCGCCCAGGACAGGATCGAGAACTGCGAATCGTAGATCCACCAGAAGGCGATCGCCGACAGCACCGTCGGCACCACCCAGGGCAGCAGCACCACGGCGCGGAAGAACGATTTGAAGGGAAGGTTCTCGTTGAGGATGAGCGCCAGCCAGAGGCCGAGCATGAACTTCAGGATCGAGGCGCTGATCGTGTAGAGCAGGGTGTTGAAGACGGAGAGCCAGAAGACGCCGTCGCTCCAAAGGTATTGATAGTTCTCGATACCGATGAAGATGCCGGGGCGGCCGATGCGGGCATCGGTGAAGCCGAGCCAGACGCCGAGCCCGAGCGGATAGGTCAGAAACACCAGGAGCAGCGCCGCCGCCGGCAGCATGAAGCCGAAGCCAAGCGCGTTGCGGCTTTCGCTCAGGCGCGACAGGATCGAAGAACGCTGCTCGACGGCAACGGACGGCACGGCCATGCGGTGGCTCCTCATCAGACGTGGTTGCTTGGCGGCCAGGGCGGCCGCCGCGCGGTTGCGCACCCCTCAGCGGGCAGCGCGCGGTCGCGGCTGCCCGGCCGGGCGGTGATCAAACCCGATAGTAGCGGTTGGCGCGCTTCTCCGCCTCTTCCATCGCCTCCTGTGGCGTCGCCTGGCCGGTCACTGCCTTGGCGAACATGTCGACCAGCACATAGTCGGCCATGGTCGCGGCCGAGGCGTAGCCGAGCGGCCCGGCAAAGCCGTTGGGGCGCAGCGTCGCTGAGGCCTTCGCGTAGGCGGCGTTGTTCGGGTCGGCCTTCCACACCGGATTGTTGTCGAAAGCCTTGAGCGTCTGGCAGCAATAGGCCGACGAGGAGGTGATCCAGTCCGCCATCTGCGGATCCTCGAACATGAACTGCAGATAGGCCTTGGCTGCGTTGGGGTAGGGCGTGTAGTCGAAGATGACGGCGCTGGTCACCTGGAACAGCTCGACGGATTTTCCGACCGGACCGATCGGCAGGTTGGTGGTGCGCATGTCCTTGGCGATTTCGTCCAGTTTCGGATCCTTGTCCTTGTTGACCTTGGCCGTGTTGTAGACGGAAATGCCATTGGCGATGACGCTCACTTCGCCGGCCAGGAAGGCACGGTTGTTGTTGACGTCGAGCCAGCTCTCGGTGCCCGGAATGAAGGTCTTGTAGAGCTGCTGCGCGTATTCGATCGCCTTCAACGTCTCGGGGCTGTTGATCGCCACCTTGCCGCTCTCGTCGACCATCTGGCCGCCATGGCTCCAGAGCAGCCAGTGCGCATAGTTGTTGCCGTCGCCGACGCCGTGGCCGTGCGTGAAGCCGGCAGGATGTCCCTTCGCCTGCAAGGCCTTGCAGAGCTCGAGGAAGCCCGCCGTGTCCTTGGGAAATTCCGCGAATCCGGCCTCCTTCACCCAGCTTTCGCGGTAGACGATGGCATTGCCGATGGTGGCGAGCGGCAGGCCGAGGAATTTGCCTTCCCGGGTCGCGTACTGCTTCGGTCCGTCGTACCAGCCGCCATATTTCGAGCCCAGATACTCACCCAGCTCGGTCACGTCGTGCAGCTTGTCGGGGTATTGATGCGGGTCGTCGAACCAGACGAACATCAGGTCGGGACCGGAACCGACATTGGCGGCGACCGCCGCCTTGGGACGGATGTCTTCCCAGCTTTCCTTGTCGACGCGAACCTCGACGCCTGTCGCCTCGGTGAACCGCTTGGTGTTGGCCAGCCACTGGTCCTCATCGCCCTGCACGAAGGGCGACCAGCGCAGCAGCCTGAGCTTCGCGCCGTCCTCCGGCTTGTATTTCAGGCCTTCCTGGGCCAGGGCGGGAGAGCCGACGAACCGGCTTCCCAAGGCGCCCGCCGCCACGCCGGCGGTCGTGCGGATCACGTCACGTCTGGTGAATTTCATGGTGGTCTCCTCCTGTCGGTTTCCTCGCTCAGTCGTTCTTACGGCCTGGTGCGCATCTCGAACCGCTTTCCGGTTTCGCCGTGAAAGAGATGGATGAGGCCGGGCTCGGCCGAGAGCCGGACGGTTTCACCTGGCGTAAAGGAATGGCGCTCCCGGAAGTTCGCGACGATCTCCTCGCCGCCTTCTGTCCGGCCGATGAGCTGCACCTCCGAGCCGGTCGGCTCGACCACCGCGACAGTGACCGGAATCCCCGCGTCGGACAGCCTGAGGTGCTCGGGCCGTATTCCCAGCACCACGGGTTCGCCATTGCTGATCGACGGCGTCGCCGCCAAAGGCACGGAAATCTCGCCTGCGCCGCGAAAGGATGGCGAGCCATCGGTCGCAATCCCGCCCTTGAGCAGGTTCATGGCGGGCGAGCCGATGAAGGAGGCGACGAAGAGATTGTTTGGCCGGTCGTAGAGTTCCAGCGGTGGCCCGATCTGCTCGACGAGGCCGTCATGCATGACGACGATCTTGTCGGCCATGGTCATCGCCTCGATCTGGTCGTGTGTGACATAGACCGTCGTGGTCTTCAGCCGCTGGTGCAACTCCTTGATCTCGGCACGCATCTGCACCCGGAGCTTGGCGTCGAGGTTTGACAGCGGTTCGTCGAACAGGAAGACCGCCGGATTGCGCACGATCGCTCGGCCCATGGCGACGCGCTGGCGCTGGCCGCCTGAAAGCTGGCGCGGATAGCGCGACAGCAAGGGCACCAGCCCGAGGATCTCGGCCGCGCGCCGGACGCCGGCTTCGCTTTCTGCCTTCGAGACACCTTTGAGCATCAGCGAGAACGCCATGTTCTCGGCAACCGTCATATGCGGGTAGAGCGCGTAGTTCTGGAACACCATGGCGACGTCGCGCTCCTTTGGCGCGACGTTGTTGACGACACGCTCGCCGATCGCGATCTGCCCGCGCGAGATCTTTTCCAGGCCGGCGATCATCCTGAGAAGGGTGGATTTTCCGCAGCCGGATGGCCCCACCAGGGTGACGAATTCACCGTCCTCTATGTCCACGCTGACGCCGTGAAGGATCTCGACGCTTCCGAATGACTTGTAGACATCGGCAATCGCGACAGACGCCATCGAAATCCTCCCGGCTGGGTCCTGCGACGTCCGCAAGACTCCATTTTCTTTCTGACATGGCCTTGAAGCGGATCCCGTCAAAACGGCGGGAAACCTCAATCCACCACACCAGCCGGCGACAGCTACCAAGGCTCCCCCCTTGGTCACGCGACTGGGCAAACGGTAGCGCTACCAACCCTGCGTGTAAAGCGGCGGTGAGAAGCCAGATCTGCCTAATCGCTCAGGCTCAATGAACGTCGATAGGCCTTAGAAGGAAGTCCACGCATAGTTGTGCTATTCCAGCGTGTATCGATCTACTGGTAGCTCGCCGGGGTTTTATAAGCCAATGCTTGAAAGGCGCCGCACTCCCTCGAATCACGAATCTGCCGATTTTCTCGCCAGGGTGGAGATCGATCATCGCAAATGTTCGGATGTCCTTGCCCGAGCTGGGCTCATTCCCCATTCACAAACGCCAGCACCAGCCTCTGCAAATTCCCGCCCGGTCCGAACTCGACGCGGTCGAAATCGCGGCTGGCCTGGCGCTGCGCTTGTGAAAGTTCGGCAAGCCGTGCGGTGAGCTCGGTCCTGATCTTCTTGCAGCCGGGGTCGCCGGCGATCGTGAAGCCCACGCTCAGCGCCTCGATCTTTTGCACCATGTCGACGATCTGGGCGCCATGCACCTTCTCATGCGCGGCGAGGCCGGCGGCGAAACTGTCCCAGCGCTTTTGCAGACCCGCCGTCATCGGCGTGGCTGGCTTCGGCAGCGTGTAGGTGAGGGTGAGCTTCGGCCGCGCCGACTTCAGCACGCAGGCGCCGCCCTCAGGCCGGTAGTCGCGCTGCCAGGTCAGCTTGAAATTGGTATGCGCGATGACGCGCCGTTCGTTGCCTGCACTGTCCTTGCCGATCACCGGGCCTTTCTCGCCGATCGAGGCATAGAGCTCCGGTGCGGTCTGTCCGGAGACGGCATAGGTCTCGACCTTTTCGACCGGCTTCCAGTCGCCGGCCCGCGCCGATGCGGACGGCAGCATGGCCGCGAGCAAAAGCAAGAGGATGGCTGGTTTCATGCGCCCCCGCGGATTGGCAATGGAGCCCGAGTCGGCGGGCGATCGCCGGCCATCATGCCCGCTGCGCGGCGGACTGGCTATGCCGGCGTGTTGTCCCAGCCGGCGCGCTCGAGACCGGTTCGCAACCGGTCACAGTTCTCGGCGCACTCTATGCGCAGGTCTGCAAGGATATCCGCCACGGTCAGGCCCGAATCCAGCGCGCGGCCTTCCCTAACGCAAGCCTTGGCTTTCTCGGTGTCGCCGTCGAGCGCGTGGCACGCCGCCAGTCGCGCCCATTGCCGCACGCCCTTGAGCGGCAGGCAGGAGAAGGAAGCCGCGGCCTCACGGTAGCGGCCGGCGATGAACAAGGCTACGCCGCGGTCGAAATAATACCAGCTCGGATGCATCGGGTTGAGCTGGATGGCCTGGTCGAGCAGCGCCAGCCCGGCTTCGCCATCGCCTCGCAGCGCCCTGAAGTAGCCGGTCTGGGCGAGCGTGTCGGCATCGTAGGGATTGAGGTCGAGCGCGCGGGCGAAGTGCTTTTCGGCGGCTTCGTATTCGTCGCAGCCCCGCCAGAGCAGCGTCAGTGCCAGGATCCTGTGGCATCGCCCTTCGTCGGGACTGACCGCGATTGCGTGCAGCGCCCGGTCGCGCGCCTGATCGAGCACGGCACGCGGCGCGGCGGAACAGCCTCCTATGATCATGTCGGCAAGCGCCAGATAGGCATGCGCAAGGCCTGATTCCGGATCGCGTTCCAGCGCCTTGAGGAAATGCTCGCGTGCCTCCTCGTTCACTCCATCGCCATAGCTGCGCAGCAGAGCCATGCCGCGCAGCAGATGGAGGTAGGCCTCGACATTGGCGGTGGATGCGGGCTGGCCACGCCGCATGACCGCGCTTTCGACGTTGGTGACCAGCGCCGTCGCGATCCGCTGAGCGACCGTTTTCTGGAAGGCGAAGATATCGCCTTTGACGAACGTGAAGCCTTGCGACCAGACGCGACGGCCGGATGCCGTCTCGGTCAGCACGACGCGCGCGCTGTAGCCGCCTCCAGCGGATTCCACGACCC
>NZ_RZOJ01000213.1:0-10214 GCF_003998845.1 Mesorhizobium sp. M4A.F.Ca.ET.022.05.2.1
GCGCCGGGCGCGGGAGCGCGACATCGCCTTCGTCTTCCAGCTCTTCGCACTCTACCCGCACATGAACGTGCGTAAGAACATCGGCTTCCCGCTCTTGGCGCAAGGCATGCCGTCGGCCGAGATCCGCCAGCGGGTGGAGGAGACGGCGAAGCTGCTCCGCATCGATCATTTGCTTAACAAATCGGTCTCCGGCCTTGCCGGCGGCGACCGCCAGCGCGTCGCGCTCGGCCGCGCCATCGTGCGGCGGCCGAAATGCTTCCTGATGGACGAGCCGCTCGGCACCCTCGATACCGAGTTCCGCGATCTGATGGTGCATGAACTGCGCGAGCTGCACAGCCGCATCCACGCCACCACCGTCTACGTCACGCACGACCAGATGGAAGCGATGTCGATGGCCGACAAGATCGCCGTGATGAACCACGGCATCATCGAGCAGTTCGGAACCCCGCGCGAGATCTACGACCGCCCGGCGACGATGTACGTCGCCGAGTTCATCGGCTCGCCGCCGATGAATTTCCTCAAGTTCGGCGGCGGACTGGCCAGGGGCGCGAAGGAGATTCTCGTGCAGGGCGCCAAGGTCGCCGTGCCGGAGGTGCGCGAGGACATCGCACCGGCCGACATGGCGCTGGGCATCCGTCCCGAGCACATCCGCTTCGACGACGCCTCGAAATTGCGCGGCGCCATCTACGGCACCGAATATCTCGGCACCACGCAAATCGTGGCGGTGGAGACGGCGGACGGCATCATCAAGGCGCGGGTGCCGGCCGAGATCCGGCTCAATCCGGGCGAGCCGGTCGGCCTGTCGCTCAGCAGCGCTCGGCTGTCGCTGTTCGAGAAGGGCACCGGCCGCGCGGTGAAGACCGCCATGTATGACAAGGCAGCGGAGGCGCGCCATGGCTGACGTGCACATCAAGGGCGTGAGCAAGAGTTTTGGCGAGACCGTCGCCGTCGACAATCTCGACCTGCAGATCAAGGACGGCGAGTTCGTCGTGCTGCTCGGCCCGACCGGCGCCGGCAAGACGACGACGCTCAGGCTGATCGCCGGGCTGGAGCGGCCGGATAGCGGCACGATCCACATCGCCGGCCGCGACGCCACGGTGCTGTCGCCGGCCGAGCGCGACACGGCCTTCGTCTTCCAGCAATATTCGCTCTATCCGCACCTCTCAGTCTTCGACAACCTCGCCTTCCCGCTGCGCTCGCCGGCCCGCAAGCTCAGCGAGGACGCGGTGCGACGCCGCGTCGAGGAGGTGGCCAGGCTGGTGCGTATCCACCACAAGCTCGACAGCCGCTCGACCAAGCTCTCCGGCGGCGAGATGCAGCGCGTCGCCATCGGCCGGGCGCTGGTGCGCAAGCCGTCCATCTATTTGATGGACGAGCCGCTGTCTTCGCTCGATGCCAAGCTGCGCGCGGATCTCAGGCTCGAGCTGAAGCGCATCCAGTCCGAACTCGGCGCCACCATGCTCTATGTCACGCACGACCAGATCGAGGCAATGACCATGGCCGACCGCATCGGCATCCTGGCCGAAGGCGTGCTGGTGCAGATCGGCACGCCGCGCGCCATCTATTCCGAGCCGGCAAACCTTCATGTCGCGGCCCGCCTGGGGCAGCCGGCGATCAACCTTCTGCCTGCAGGGCTGCTGCCGGATGGCGGCGCGCCAACCGGTACCAGGACGATCGGCGCGCGCACCGAACACCTGTCGATCGAGAAGGCCGCGAACGGCCATGCCGACGGCGTCGTCGACTGGGTCGAGCATCTCGGCGACCAGAACCATCTGCATGTGACGGTGGGGACAAGGAAGCTGGTGACACTGACCGACCCCGACACGGCGCTCGAAAAGGGGGACAGGGTGACGATCCGCTACCGCTCGCCGCTTTATTTCGGCTCGGACGGGCAAAGACTGATGTAGGCGGACCGCGCACCCATCACACACCGATTGACGACCGCAGATACGGACTGGACGAATCCATGAAGCACTTTTTCAACCGCAAGGACTCGATCGTCACCGAAGCGCTGGACGGCTTTCTTGCGACCGCCGGCTCGGGCACGCTGGCGCGGCTCGACGGCTATCCCGAGATCAAGGTCGTGCTGCGCGCCGACTGGGACAAGACGAAGGTTGCCGTCGTTTCCGGCGGCGGCGCCGGACATGAACCCTCGCACGCCGGCTTCGTCGGCGCCGGCATGCTGACGGCGGCTGTCTCCGGCGAGATCTTCGCCTCGCCCAGCGTCGAGGCAGTGCTGGCGGCGATCCGCGCCACGACCGGGCCGGCCGGCTGCCTGCTGATCGTCAAGAACTATACCGGCGATCGCCTCAATTTCGGCCTCGCCGCCGAGAAGGCGCGCGTCGAAGGCTTTGCGGTCGAGATGGTGATCGTCGGCGACGACATCGCGCTTCCCGACATCGCGCAGCCGCGCGGCGTCGCCGGCACGCTGTTCGTCCACAAGATCGCGGGGCATCTTGCCGAAACCGGCCGTGACCTGGTGTCAGTAGCAGCGGCAGCGCGGGCGGCGGCAAAGGACATTTTTTCGCTCGGCATCTCGCTCTCTTCCTGCTCGATCCCCGGTCAGGCGCATGAAGACCGCTTCGGCGCCGAAGACGGCGAGCTCGGCCTCGGCATCCATGGCGAGCCGGGCGTCGAGCGTATCGCCTTGCAGAGCGCCGGCTCACTCGTCGCCATCATGGCCGAGCGCCTCGCCGCGCGGCTCGATGCCGGCAGCAGCTACGCGCTCCTGATCAACAATCTCGGATCGGTGCCGCCGCTCGAAATGTCGCTGATCGCCAATGCGGTGCTCGCCTCGCCGCTGGCGAAGGCGGTGACGCTGACGGTGGGTCCCGGCCATCTGATGACCGCGCTCAACATGAACGGCTTCTCGCTGTCGCTGATCAGGCTGGATGCCGAACGCGAGGCGGCGCTGCTGGCGCCGGTCGGTCCGCACGCCTGGCTGCCGACGAAGCCGGTTCGCCAGCCGGTCGTCGTGGCGGCGGCCAAGCCGGCGGTTCACGCCACCGCGAAGGCGGCGAGCCGCGACACCGCCGCCGAGCGGTTGATCACCGTCGTTTGCGAGAAGCTGATCTCGCTGGAGGAGCCCTTGAACGGGCTAGACGCCAAGGCCGGCGACGGCGATACCGGGTCGACGGTGGCGACCGGCGCGCGCAGCGTGCTCGAGCGTCTCGACACGCTGCCGCTTGCCGACCGGGCTGCAACGCTGGCGGCAATCGGCGATACGCTGGGGACCGCGATGGGCGGTTCGAGCGGTGTACTTTTGTCGATCTTCTTCACCGCCGCGGCGCAGACTTTGGGTTTTGGCGCGACTCTGCCCAAGGCGCTGCTCGCCGGCCTCGACCGGATGACCTTCTACGGCGGCGCAAAGGTCGGTGACCGCACCCTGGTCGACGCGCTGGAGCCGGCGCTCAAGGCGCTCGATACAGGCGGGCTGGAAGCTGCCGCGACGGCCGCGCGGCACGGAGCGGAGGTCACCGCCGCGATGCAGAAAGCGAAGGCCGGGCGCTCCGCCTATATCGGCCGCCAGCTTGACGGCGTCGCCGATCCAGGCGCATTCGCGGTGGCGGAAGTGTTTGTGGCCGTGGCGGCCATGTTCGCCCCGGCATGAAGGACAGAGAATGGCCGCATCCGATTTCTCCAACTTGATCGTGGCGGCGGCGAACACGATCGCGGCGCATGCCGAGGAACTGACCGGGCTCGACCAGGCGATCGGCGACGGCGACCACGGGCTGAACATGAAGCGCGGCTTCGAGGCGGTGCGGGCCGACGCCGAGGCGATCGCCGCGAAGCCCTTGCCGGACGCTTTGAAGGCGATCGGCACCAAGCTGGTGATGACCGTGGGCGGGGCCTCTGGCCCGTTGTTCGGCACGCTGTTCATGGCGCTCGGCAAGGAACTGCCGGGCACGCCTGACCGCGCCGCGCTGACGGCAGCGCTTGGCAGGGCGATCGAGGCGGTCGCGGCGCGGGGCAAATCGCAACCTGGACAAAAGACCATGCTGGACGTGCTGCAGCCGGTGTATGAGGCGCTGGCGCAAGGCAAGACAGGCACGGAAATCGCCGATGCCGCCGATCACGCGGCTGACGCGACTGTGCCGATGAAGGCCCTGCGCGGGCGCGCCTCCTTCCTGGGCGATCGCTCGATCGGGCATATGGACGCTGGGGCACGCTCGACCGCGCTTCTGGTACGCGCAGTCGCTGAAACCGTCGAGGACCGCTGATGAGCAACGTTGGTATCGTCATCGTCTCGCATTCGCCGCTGGTCGCCGAAGGCACCGCAGACATGGTGCGCCAGATGGTCGGCGACGAAGTGCCGCTTGCATGGTGCGGCGGAAACGGCCATGGCGGGCTCGGCACCAGTGTCGAGGCGATCATGGGCGCCATCGACAAGGCCTGGTCGGAGGCGGGCGTCGCCATCCTCGTCGATCTCGGCGGCGCCGAGACCAACAGCGAGATGGCGGTCGAAATGATCGGCGAACCGCGCTCGCACAGGATTGTTGTGTGCAACGCGCCGATCGTCGAGGGCGCGGTCATGGCGGCGACGGAAGCCTCCGGCGGCGCCTCGCTCAAGGAAGTGGTGGCGACGGCGCATGAACTTTCGCCGTCGTGAATGAACGGGAACCCGACCGCATGTCCGCATCCGCCGAAGCCATGGTCCTGATCACCCACGATGTGGGTCTGCACGCGCGCCCTTCGGTGAAGTTCACCAAGCTCGCCAAGTCGTTCGCGGCCGAGGTGGAAGTGGCCTTGGCCGCCAACGGTCCCTGGTTCGACGCCAAGAGCATCGTCAAGGTCATGGCGGCCAAGGCGCCTAAGGGAACGCTGCTGTACATCCGCGCCAAGGGCGACGGCGCGAGCGAAGCTGTCGAAGCGCTGGTCGATCTCGTGCAGCGTGATTTCGACGAGGAAGCGGACCATGCCCGGTCCGCTTGAGACGGACTCGCATGTGGCCGGAACCGCCGGGAACGCGGGCCATGCGGATTGAGGGTGTTCCAGCCTCCACGGGCTATGCCGAAGGGCCGCTGTTCGATCTCGACCGGCCGCCTGCCGCCTACACAAGCAAGTCGAGCGCGGCGGAGGAGATTGCGGCGCTGGAGACCGCGATCGGCAAGGCGGTAAGCCGGCTCAGCGCAATGATCGAAACCGCCGACGGCGATGCCGCCGGCATCCTGGAATTCCATATCGCCATGCTGCAGGACCATGCGCTGAGCGCGCCGGCCTTCGCCTCGATCGGCTCCGGCCAGGCCGCCGATGTCGCATGGCGGGCGGCGCTCGACGCCGAAATCGCCGGCTACGACGCGTCAGACCAGGACTATTTCCGCGCACGCGCCGCTGATCTGCGCGACATACGCGACCAGGTCCTGCGTGCGCTGAGCGAGGACGGGGAACCCACGGCACCCCTCGGCGCCATCTTCCATGGAGAGGACATCGCGCCGACGCGCTTCCTCGAAATCGACTGGAGCGCCGGTGGCGGCATCGCGCTCAGGGCCGGCAGCACCGCCAGCCATGTCGCCATGCTGGCGCGTGCGCGCGGCGTGCCAATGGTGGTCGGGCTCGGCACCTTCCCGGCCAGCCTCGCAGGCATGGCGTTGCTCGATGCCGAGCACGGCGGGATGATGCTCTCGCCCTCACCGGCCGAGATCTACGCCTTCCGGCAATCATCGTCCTCCTTCGCCGCGCGCCTGGGCGCGGCGCAGTCTTTCCTGACCCGGCCGGCGGTGACCAAGGCGGGAACCGCCGTGCGCGTGCAGGTCAACATCGCCAACCCTTCCGACGTCGATGGCATCGACATCTCGACCTGCGACGGCGTCGGGCTGATGCGGACGGAGTTCCTGTTCGGCAAGGCGCTGCCGGACGAGGAGACGCAGTATCATGCCTACTGCAAGGTGCTGGAATGGGCAGGCGACAAGCCGGTGACCATCCGCACCGTCGACGCCGGCGGCGACAAGCCGGTTGCCGGCTTCACCGTCGAGGAGACCAACCCCTTTCTCGGCCTGCGCGGCATCCGGCTGTCGCTCAAGCGGCGCGACATTTTCCGGGTGCAGATCAGGGCATTGCTGCGCGCCGCCATCCACGGCAATCTAAAGGTCATGTTTCCGATGATCGCCACGCCCGAGGAATACAGCCAGGCCGCCGCGCTGTTCACCGAGGAGCAGGCGAGCCTTGCCGCGCGCGGCGTCGCGCACACGATGCCGCCGCTCGGCATCATGGTCGAGGTGCCTTCTGTGGCGATTGCGCCGGAAGCTTTCGTAAACGTCGCCTTCTTCTCGATCGGCTCCAACGACCTGACGCAATATGTGATGGCGGCGGCCCGAGACAATGCCGCCGTCACCTACCTCAACTCGGTTCGGCATCCGGCGGTTCTTAGGTTGTTAGAAGCGGTGGTGCGCTTCGGACGGGAGAAGGGGATTCCGGTGAGCCTGTGCGGCGATGCGGGCGGCGATCCGGCCGCCATTCCGGCACTGATCGAGGCAGGCCTGCGCGACCTTTCGGTCGCCCCAGCACAACTCGCCATGGCCAAGGCGGCCATCGCTGAAGTCCCGGTCTAGGCGGCGTGGCGAAGATGGAGAAGCTACCCGAAGCGAACTCCGAAGAGGCGATCCGCGCCTACAAGACGATCCTGTCGCTGGTTATCGACCAGCGGCCGTCCGGTATGCGACAGCGGCTCGCCGATGCGCTCGGCAAGCATCGCAGCTTCGTCACACAGATCTCCAGCCCGGCCTATTCGATCCCGATCCCCTCAAAACATTTGCCGGCTATCTTTTCCGTGTGTCATTTCAGCCCGGCCGAGCGCGACCAGTTCCTCGCCGCCTATCATCAGGCGCATCCCGGCAAGATGTCGGCGGCTTCCGGGCCGCGCAAGACACGCCATGTCTCGCTCATCGTGCCGGATTTCGGCGACGACAAGCAGAATGCGGCACTCGACCGGGCGATCAACGAATTCATCCAGAAGATCACCAGCATCGCCGGCAAGGGCAGCGGCTAAACTGAGCAATTCCAGGAAAAGTGTGCCGCGGTTTTCCGTTCGGAATTGCGTACAAATTCGAGACTGTTCCGGGAGGACAGCCATGAAGAAATTCATCAACGCAGTAGACACGGTGCTGACCGAGAGCCTTGACGGCTTCGTCGCCGCCCATTCGGATATCCTTATGCTGGGCGATGACCACAAATTCGTCCGCCGCAAGGTGCTGAAGCCCGGCAAGGTGGCGCTGATCTCGGGCGGCGGCTCCGGCCACGAGCCGCTGCATGGCGGGCTGGTCGGTCACGGCATGCTGGACGCCGCCTGCCCCGGCCAGGTGTTCACCTCGCCGACACCCGACCAGATGATTGCCGCCGTGCAGGCCGTCGACACCGGCGCCGGCTGCCTGTTCATCGTCAAGAACTACGAAGGCGACGTGATGAATTTCGACATGGCTGCAGAAATGTCGGAGGGCGTCATGCAGGTGGTGACCAATGACGACGTCGCGGTCGAGAACTCGTCCTACACCACCGGCCGGCGCGGCGTCGCCGGCACGCTGGTGGTGGAGAAGATGGTCGGCGCGGCGGCCGAGCAAGGCATGGCGCTGAACGAGCTCAAGGCGCTCGGCGAACGCGTCAACGGCGCGACGCGCTCGATGGGCGTGGCGCTGACCAGTTGCACGGTGCCGGCGGCGGGCAGGCCCACCTTCGAAATGGGTGACGGCGAGATGGAGTTCGGTGTCGGCATCCATGGCGAGCCCGGAAGGCGGCGCGACGCGCTGAAGAGCGCCGATGCCATCGCCGAGGAGGTTTGCACAGCCATCGCCGGCGACCTCGGCGAGCGGGCAAAAGGGCCGGCGCTGCTCTTCGTCAACGGCTTCGGCGGCACGCCGTCGATGGAGCTCTATCTGATGTACAACAGCGCCCGCAAAATCTTCGGGAAGAGCGGCGTGACGGTGACCCGCTCGCTGGTCGGCTCCTACGTGACATCGCTCGACATGGCCGGCTGCTCGATCACGCTGACCCTGCTCGACGACGAGATGACGGCATTGTGGGACGCGCCGGTGCACACGGCGGCGCTACGCTGGGGACTTTAACGCTGGGTTTCTGCCCTCGCCAGATCAAATCCCAGTCGAAGCTGTTGCTGCGCTGGCTTCCCAGGCGCTTTTCTGCAACCTTGTCGCAACATTGTTTTCCAATGCGCAAACACCGACCGGGTTGATGCTGCCACCACTTGCGCCCGCCGACGAGAAACTGCTGCTCACCTATGCTGACCCCGAGGCAGAGCTGGCCGTAGCTTCCACGGCAAGAAGCCTGTTGGCGCTGCTCGACAATGCCGAGTTCCACGGCGTGCTGCCGATCATGCTGCGCAAACTGCGGGAAACAGGCGATGCGCATCTGCCCCAGGATGCTGACCTGCAAGCGAGATTGGCCGAACTGGGCGAGGCATCGACGCTGGTCACCGGCCAGTCCATGCTGCTGCAATATCATGGCGAGCGCATCATGAAGGCGCTTGCGGCGAAGGCCATTCCGGCTCGGATCGTCAAGGGGCCGGTGTTCGCGCGCAAGCTCTACAAACATGTCTCGGACCGGCCCTTCACCGACATCGACATCCTGGTCGAGCCAGCCAGCATCAACGAGGCCAACCGGGTGATCGCCGCCTCCGGCTTCGAGCTCTGCAGCGGCGAAGCCCATTCGCACGACCTGCAGGAGTTCAAATGGCTGGAGAAGGAGAATTCCAGCCTGCTGATCGAGCTGCACGGCAATCTGGTTCATGATTCCGGCATGCGGCGGCGGCTGTCGCTGGGTTTTCGCGACTTGCAGGCCATCGACGGCGACGGAACCGACACGCCGGCGGCGCTGCTGACCATCGCCATCGTGCATGCGGCCGGTGGACACAAGTTCCACCGGCTGCAGCTCTGTGTCGACGTGCTGCAAGGCGTGCGGGCGTTGCAGTCGGCGGCGGCCGAAGCGCGGCTGCTGGATGCCGCGCGCATGACCGGCATCGAGCTCGAACTGGCGACCGTGCTCGACGTGACCGGCAGGCTTTTCGACGAGGCGCGCGCCCTCGACCTTGCCAACCGGGTCAAGCCCGACCTCGGCATCCGGCTCGCCAGGCGACTGATTACCCGCGAGACGCTGCTCGGCGTCAATTCAAGGGACAAGATGCGCTCGCGGCTGCGCCGCGACGCGTTCCGCTGGATCCAGCGGCTAGCGAGGCCGAGGCCGTATCGTGGCTGATCACACAGCAGCCCCGGACAGACCCATCTCGGCCGTCTTCATCATCGAAATAACGCCGATCACGGCCCCGATGCTCGCCGGCTGGCTGGAGAAAGGCCATCACATCGCCGCGCTTGTCGTGCCTGGTCCGCGGCCCGGCAAACAGTCGAGCTTCAGCACCTGGCGGCGGCGGCGCAAACGCAAGCTCGTGCTGAAGCGGCATCTTATCCCCACCGAGGTGCCGCTGATCGAATTCAGCCGCCCGTACGACTGGGCCGCGCTTGGCCAGCGCCTTGCCGGCTTCCACGCCGATGTCCTCATCACGTTCGGGTTTCTCACGCTTATTCCCGAGACCTTGCTGAAGCTGTTCGCGAAAGGCGGACTGAACCTGCATCCGGCGCTGCTGCCCAACTACAAGGGCCCGCATCCGATCGCGCGGCTCGTCGTCGACGAGCAGTATGAGGCGCATGGCGGGGTGAGCCTGCACAAGATGACGTCGGGCTTCGACGAGGGCGACATCCTGGCGCAGATCGCATTCTCTCCTGGCGATTGGCACTCGACGGCGACGCTGTCGCGGGCACTGGCCAGCGGGATGAAATTGCTGGTGGCGGAGGCCGCGCCCGATCACTGCGCCGGCAGGCTCGAAGGCGTGCGGCAGCCGGAAGGGAACTTCACCTGGGCGCAACTCGGCCGCAAGCCGGTGGTGGTCGGCAGTCAATGGTCGAGCGCCCATATTGCCAGGATCTGGCGCGTGGTCGGGCGTGGCGTTGCGCTCCATGTGCCGATAAACGGGAAGCTGGCCCGGCTGGCGTACCCCATCCGCAGGCTCGGCCCGGCGACTGGCGAACCGCCGGCAAGGCGGTGGGGGATGATCGAATTCGATTGTGCCGACGGCCGCATCGCGCATCTTGCCTATAATGGTTTCGCGCGTCAGCTGACGCGCTGGCAGCGCGCGTTCGGCTGACTGCGGCTCGGGCAGAAGTCCTTCGAAATGCGCCGCTTTGGCGAGCGCGCCGAAGGCCCGCGGTGAATCAGGC
>NZ_RZOJ01000214.1:0-10197 GCF_003998845.1 Mesorhizobium sp. M4A.F.Ca.ET.022.05.2.1
CGGCAATGGTCGATCAGCGTCAGCGCCAGAGTTGTCTTGCCGGCGCCGGACGCTCCGGTGATAAGGACGCCGCGCTCGCCGATCAGGATCGCGGTTCCGTGGATGTTTTCAGGCTTTGCGGCAGGTTCTGGCATGACTGCGTCAGCGATCAACCTTCGGCCGGTAGCGTTACCACGAAGCGCGCGCCCTTGATCTCGCCGGGCTTGGTGCCGGGGATGTTCTCGGCCGTCAGCGTGCCGCCATGCGCCTCGACGATCTGGCGGCTGATCGACAGACCGAGGCCCGAATTCTGGCCGAAGGCTTCGCCGGCCGGACGGTCGGTGTAGAAGCGCTCGAAGATGCGGTCGATGTTGTCGGCCCGGATGCCCGGTCCGTTGTCGTCGACGGTGATGATGTTGAGCTTGCCGGCGCGCGCCAGCGAGACGGTGATGTGGCCATGCTCATCGGGAACGAAGGAGCGGGCATTCTCGATCAGGTTGGTGATCACCTGGCCGATCCTCAGATCGTGGCCGACGACAACATAGCCTTTGACGCCTTGCGGCAGCTTGGCCACCTTGAGCTCGATCTCGACCGCCTTCTTGTTGCGCGTCGTTTCGCGCGAAACCGCGATAAGATCGGTGACGAAGGTCTTCAGGTCGACCGTTCCCGCATCCTCGCGTGCGAGCTCGGCATCGAGGCGCGACGCGTCGGAAATGTCGGTGATCAGCCGGTCGAGGCGGCGGACATCGTGCTGGATGATCTCCATCAGCCGCGCGCGCGAATTCTCGTTCTTCGCCAAGGGCAGCGTTTCCACGGCGCTGCGCAGCGACGTCAACGGGTTCTTCAGCTCATGCGAGACGTCGGCGGCGAAGCTCTCGATCGCTTCGATGCGGGCATAGAGCGCGTTGGTCATATCGCGGACGGCGATCGACAGATTGCCGATCTCGTCCTGGCGGTCGGAGAAATCGGGGATCTCCTCGCGGCTCTTCACCCCGCGCCGCACCCTGACCGCGGCAGCCGACAGCCGGCGCAGCGGATTGGCGATCGTGGAGGCGAGCAGCATCGACAGGATGGCGGTGACAAGCGCCGCGATGCCGAAGACGCGCAGGATCGCCTTGCGCTCGGCGGCGACGATCTTGTCGATGTCGCCGCCTTCCGTCGACAGCATCAGGACGCCGAGCACGGCGCGGAAACGCTGGATCGGCACCGCGACGGAGACGATCTGCTCGCCCTGCTCGCTGATGCGCACGATGGTCGAGGGGCTGCCGGTCAGCGCCTTGACCACTTCCGGAAACGCCGCGCCGTTGCCGCCCGGCTGTTCGCGATAGACCGGCAGGTCCTTGTTGCGGAAGAAATCGAAGACGAACTTTTCGACACGCTCGACAAGGCCCGGCTGCTCATCGTCGACCGGCGGCAGGTCGTAGCGCAGGATCTGGCCACGCGAATAGAGATGGCGCGAATCGAGCAGCAGATTGGCGTCGCGGTCATAGATGCGGGCGCGTGTGCGCGTCGGCGAGATCAGCCGCCGCAGCACCGGGGCGACGCGTTCGGGATTGATCGGGAAGTCGAGATTGTCGAGCTGGTCGGAGCCAGGGCCAAGGCTCTCGCCTGCCTGCAGCTCCAGCAGCTTTTCCGGATCGATGCTGATCGAATCGGTCTCCACCGTCGCCGAGGCCGCGATCGCGCCGGCGATGATCTCGCCCTGCGTCATCAGGCTTTCGACGCGGGCGTCGATCAGCCCGTCGCGGAAGGTGTTGAGGTAGAGGATGCCGGTGACCAGCACCGCCAGGCCGGCAAGGTTGAGGAACAGGATGCGGCGGGTCAGGCTGGAGAAGATGTGATGGCCGAGGAAACGGCGCATAGGCACCGTGATCCTCGACAGGAATGACGGCAGCATCCTGGACGGCCGCCTGACCGCGCCCGCCCTTCTGTTCCGCTCTACGTCGACTGCCATCGAATAGCAGGTCCTGTTTAGTGAGTAGGGGTTAGGCAGTAGGCAGTAGACAAATGCTTGGCTGGGACCGGGGCGATCTATGAGTGCCCGCGGGGGTGCCATTCAGGACTGACTAGCGACTAATCCCCACTGCCTACTGCCCATTCCCTATTCACGCCTCGCGGAACCTATACCCGACTCCGTAAAGGGTTTCGATCATCTCGAAGTCATCATCGACGGCCTTGAACTTCTTGCGCAGCCGTTTGATGTGGCTGTCGATGGTGCGGTCGTCGACATAGACCTGCTCATCATAGGCCGAATCCATCAGCGCATCACGGCTTTTTACCACGCCGGGCCGCTGCGCCAGCGAATGCAGGATCAGGAATTCGGTGACGGTCAGCGTCACCGGCTCGCCCTTCCAGGTGCAGGTATGCCGCTCCTGGTCCATGACCAACTGGCCGCGCTCCAGCGAGCGGGCCTGCTGGCTGGGCTGCTTGGCGGCCGCCTCGCGCGCGCTCGTGCGCCGCAGCACCGCGCGCACCCGCTCGACCAGAAGGCGCTGCGAGAACGGTTTGCGGATGAAGTCGTCGGCGCCCATCTTGAGCCCGAAAAGCTCGTCGATCTCGTCGTCCTTCGAGGTCAGGAAGATGACCGGAAGGTCGGATTTCTGGCGCATCCGGCGCAAGAGTTCCATGCCGTCCATGCGCGGCATCTTGATATCGAGGATGGCGAGATTCGGCGGCCGAGCCGCCAGGCCTTCCAGCGCAGACGCACCATCCGTGTAGGTTTCGACGCGATAGCCCTCGGATTCGAGGGCGATCGACACCGATGTCAGAATGTTGCGGTCGTCATCGACAAGCGCGATTGTTGCCATTTCAAGCGGCTCCCTCATGAGCTGTCCCTTCTTTCGTCGAGAAGGGGCTTTTGCAGGACAAATTAGGTACAAAATGTGGCATAGGCTCCGCGCAGTGTCACGCACAGCGTGCCGGCGGCCGCATTCGCACCCCTACGCGGATTGGACGAACAACGTTTGCCAATCCTTTGGGCAACCACTGTGATTTTTTGCACATATAAACGATTTAAACAACTTTCAAATTTTTTAAATCGATTAATGATTTGATATCATTTGCCTTTTCTGGTTCTGAGCCACTCAGCCCCTACCGGGCTCCGGAAATCCACCGGTCAGACGCGGCAAATCCAGAGAGGAGCATTTGATGTCGGAAGCCGGCACACGCAACCCCGCCTGCGCGATAGACGCGATCGGCCTTAAGACCACGGGCACGGTGCGCTATAATTTCGGCGCCGCCGCGCTCTACGAGGAGGCGATGCGCCGCGGCGAGGCCAGGCTGACCGCGGATGGCGCCCTGGTCGCCGAGACCGGCCAGCATACGGGGCGCTCGCCCAGGGACAAATTCGTCGTCCGCGACGACGCCACCGAGCCGCATGTCTGGTGGGACAACAACAAGGCGATGTCGCCGGCCCAGTTCGATGCGCTGCTTGCCGATTTCCGTGCTCATGCCGCGCACAAGGACCTCTACGTCCAGGATCTGGTCGGTGGCGCCGACACCGACCTGCAGCTGCCGACCAGGGTCATCACCGAATTCGCCTGGCATTCGCTGTTCATCCGCAATCTCCTGATCAGGCCCGAACCGTCGCAGCTTGAGCATTTCGTGCCGGCGATGACGATCATCGACCTGCCGTCCTTCCGCGCCAATCCGGCCCGCCACGGCACCCGCACCGAGACGGTGATCGCTGTCGATCTGACGCGCATGATCGTGCTGATCGGCGGCACTTCGTACGCCGGCGAGATGAAGAAGTCGGTGTTCACCGCGCTCAACTACCTGTTGCCGGCGAAGGGCGTGATGCCGATGCACTGCTCGGCCAATGAAGGTCCGGCCGGCGACGCGGCCGTGTTCTTCGGCCTCTCCGGAACCGGCAAGACGACGCTGTCTGCCGACCCCTCGCGCACGCTGATCGGCGACGACGAACATGGCTGGGGCCCGCACGGCATCTTCAATTTCGAAGGCGGCTGCTATGCCAAGACGATCAGGCTTTCGGCCGAGGCCGAGCCGGAAATCTTCGCCACCACGCAGCGCTTCGGAACGGTGCTGGAAAATGTCGTGCTCGGCGCCGACCGCGTGCCGGATTTCAACGATGGCAGCCTGACCGAAAACACGCGCTGCGCCTATCCGCTCGACTACATCCCCAATGCCTCGAAGACCGGCCGCGCCAGCCATCCCAGGAACATCATCATGCTGACTGCCGACGCTTTCGGCGTGATGCCGCCGATCGCCAGGCTGACGCCGGCGCAGGCCATGTATCATTTCCTCTCCGGCTATACGGCCAAGGTCGCCGGCACCGAAAAAGGCGTCACCGAACCGGAAGCGACCTTCTCGACCTGCTTCGGTGCGCCCTTCATGCCGCGCCACCCGTCCGAATACGGCAACCTGCTGCGCGAGCTGATCGCCCGCCACGGCGCCGACTGCTGGCTGGTCAACACCGGCTGGACCGGCGGCGCCTACGGCACCGGCCGCCGCATGCCGATCAAGGTGACGCGGGCGCTGCTCGCCGCCGCCCTCGACGGTTCGCTGAAGACCGCCGATTTCCGCACCGATGCCAATTTCGGCTTTGCGGTGCCGGTGGCGGTTGCCGGCGTTGACCGCGCCATCCTCGATCCCCGCTCGACCTGGGCCGACAAGCCGGCCTATGACCGGCAGGCGGCCAGGCTGGTAGGCATGTTCGCCGCCAATTTCGAGAAGTTCGAGGAGCATGTCGACGCGACCGTCATGGGCGCCGCGCCGCGCCTGCAGGAGGCAGCCGAGTAACGTCGGGCACGTTACCGCCGTCAAAGGCCCGGCTTCCGCCGGGCCTTTTCTTTTTTGCGCTGCCGCGTCATGACTGCGCGCATGAATGCCGACGACAAGATCATCATCGCCGACGAAGCGGTCATCCACCCGGCCGATTTGCACGAGGATTTCATCCGCTCCTCGGGCCCCGGCGGTCAGAACGTCAACAAGGTGGCCACCGCCGTGCAGCTGCGCTTCGATGCGGCGAATGCGGCGGGTCTGTCCGAGCGCGTGCGCGAACGTACCCTGAGGCTTGCCGGCCAGCGCGCCACCAAGGACGGCGTCGTCGTCATCGAGGCCGGGCGCTTCCGCACCCAGGAGCAGAACCGGGCCGATGCGCGGGCGCGGCTGACCGCGCTGGTCGCCAAGGCGGCCGAGCCGCCGCCGCCGCCGCGCAAGAAGACGAAGCCTTCGAAAGGCGCCGTCGAGCGACGTCTCAAGACCAAGGCCGGGCGTTCCACGGTGAAGAAGCTGCGCGCCCGGGTGGACAACGACTGAGGTTAAGCCGGCGCAGAAACCGCGACAGCCGCTTTCGGGTCGCCGTCCTTCCCCATTGGTGGCATGCTCGGGCGCGCTAACCGGATCGAACGGAAATCCATGCTCGTTTTGCCCAAGGGTGTCCGCCATATGCCCGGCTACCTGCCGCGCCCGGCGCAGGAAGCGCTGGTCGAAGAGATCAGGAAGGTGGTGCAGGCCGCGCCCTTGTTCGTGCCGGCCATGCCGCGCACCGGCAAGGAAATGAGCGTGCGCATGACCAATTGCGGCCCGCTCGGCTGGGTCACTGACAAGGAGCGCGGCTATCGCTACCAGCCGACCCACCCGGTGTCGGGCTTGCCATGGCCGCCGATTCCCGATGAGCTGCTGCAATTGTGGCGTGAGGTGGCGGCCTATCCGCATCCGCCCGAAGCCTGCCTCGTCAATTTCTATTCGAGCGACGCCAAGATGGGCCTGCATCAGGATCGCGACGAGCAGGACTTTTCCGCCCCCGTTGTCTCGGTGTCGCTGGGCGACGATTGCCAGTTTAGGGTCGGCCAGACGACGCGCGATGGCGGCACCAAATCATTTCGGCTGAAAAGCGGTGACGTCGTCGTGCTTGGCGGCGAAGGCCGCCTCTGCTTCCACGGCGTCGACCGCATCTACCCGTCGACCTCGGCCCTGCTGAAGAATGGCGGCCGCATCAATCTGACGTTGCGGCGAGTGACGATGCCCGCGCGCTAACCGAATCTACAGATTTTTCTCCTAGAGCAATTCCAGGAAAAGTGCGCAGCGGTTTTCCGTCCGGAATTGCGTCACAACAAATACCCTAGGGCGGGTCAGCGATTCCATAGGCGCTGAACCGCTCTAGAGACGCCAAGGCATTGCCGTCGGGGTCGGGACGATGACAGATATCAGTTTGGCCTTCCATAGACTGCCGATGATATTGAGGGGAGCGGCCCAGATCGTTCGCAGGGATTCGGCCCTCTATCTGTGCATTGTGATCTATACTTTGGCCGGCCTGGTGTTTCTTAACGCGATAGGCGCCGCCGACCTGGCGGCATATTCAATATATTTCGGGCGATGGACCTTTCTGAACTGTCTTATACTGCCCACTTTTGCCATCCTTATCGACCTGCTTGTCATTGTACGCCGCTTTGATACCCGGCGTCGCCTTGCGGCAGGACGGATCTTTTCCACCTCGCGGTTGGCGTATTCGGCCTCCGGCTTGTGCCTTCTCATGGCGCTCATGATCTTCCAGGGCACATTCACCTCGGTGAAAAACGGCATGCCGGTCTGGCAGGGCGGTTTTCCATTCGACGTGGCGCAAGCCAACATCGACGCCTTCCTGCATTTTGGCGCTGATCCGTGGCGCTGGCTTTACGCGGTAGCTGAAAATGATCTAGTTCGCACCGTAGTCGAGTGGAATTACAACGTTTTCTGGTTCCTGCTGAATTTCGGCGCCCTGTTCTTTGTCGCGACGTCGCCCATGGCGGCATCGGTTCGAACGCGTTATTTGGCCTGCTTCATGGCGGTCTGGATCATCGTCGGCAATGTGCTGGCCGCCCTGTTCCTGTCGGCTGGTCCGGCATTTTACGGCGCGGTGACGGGCGACGTGGCCCGATTCGGCGAACAGCTGGCGTTCCTGGCCCATGGGGCCGCATCGCGCAATTCCGCTGTTACCTATCAGCAGTATCTCTGGTCGCTGCACGAGGCCAGGCAGGCGGGTTTCGCCTCGGGCATATCGGCGTTTCCCAGCGTGCATGTCGGCCTGGCAATGCTCAACGCGCTGTTCCTGCGCGAGTACGACCGCCGTCTTGGTGCGCTGGCGTTCCTCTATGTCGTGTTTGTCGCGGTAAGCTCGGTTTACCTTGCCTGGCACTATGCGATCGACGGCTATGTCAGCGCCGCCGTGACGCTCGTCGTCTATGCCATCGCGCGCAAACTGATCCCCGCCGATCCCCGACCGGCGCTGGATATGCAGACCGCCACCCTCAATCGGCCAGAGGCGGTCGTCACGGCTTCTTGACGCTGGCGAGGATGCGCCGTCGCGGCCAGCCATGGTTTCGGCCGTCTATTCGCAAGCTGCCAAGATGAGTTCCCTCGGGATCGCCGGCAAGGATGGTTCCTCACTTGCAGATCCATAAAATTTGAAGTTTCTGAAAAGACGCGGCCATTCCTGAAGCGGTATTTTCAATTTCGAACTTACTATTCTTTAAAAGACGTCATGCCATACCGGGGGCAACGATTGCTCGGGGTATCGTCCTCTCCATGTCTTCTACCGAAATAGGGCAGCATTTCTTGCGGTCAGCCCGGTTTCCGGTGTGGCTCTTGCAAGAGAACCGCCGCAATGCGGCGCTTTACGGGACGATCGCCGCGTTCGTCCTTGTCACCATGCTGGTCGCGACGATCAGGGGTGATTCGATCCTGCAACATGTACTGGAGTATGCAGGCCGCCTCTGGCACTCCTTTCTGTTGCTGAGCTCAGCCATTGTCGTTTGGATCTGTTTCCGCGCGCTCGTGCAGGGCCGTCACCAGTCCCCGGTCAGCTTCGCGGCGGCGAGCCTGAAAGCCTTGCTGCTGTCGAGCATGCTTGCGCGGTATTTCTACGCCAGCGCCATATTGGCGCTCTTCATGGCGGCCTTCCTCTATAACAAGACGATGATACCGGTTGTCGCTCCCTTCCAATGGGACGAAACCTTCTCCCGCTGGGATTCGGCTCTCCTGGGCGGCTATCAACCTTGGCAAATCCTCCAGCCGATGGTCGGCATGCCATGGATCACCCTTGTGTTCGACATCACCTATACCTTGTGGGTGCCGATGGTCTTCCTGTTCTGGGCGGGCCTGCTCGCCAGCCCGCGGGTCCCGGAAGCGGTCCGCGTCCGCTACTGGCGGGCGACCGTCGCCTCCTGGATCCTGATCGGCCTGGTCATGGCGACCATCTTTTCCTCGGCCGGGCCTTGCTACTTCGCGGACGTCGTGCCGGGAACACCCTCGCCCTATGCCGGTCTCATGAGTTACCTTGACGACGTCGCCGCCAGCTATCCGCTGTCGTCAAACTTGACCAGGGATTTCCTCTGGCAGGTCTATACCGGCCAGGTCGACCTGCCCGGCGGCATTTCCGCCATGCCCAGCATGCACAACGCGCAGGCGGCGCTGTTTGTGGTTACCGCATACTCCATCGATCGCAGGTTCGGTCACGCCATGCTGGCCTTCGGCGCTTTGATCTTCTTCGGCTCGATCCACCTCGGATGGCACTACGCGATGGATGGGATCGTCGCCATTCCGGCGGCGCTCGCCATCTGGTGGGCCTGCGGAAAGTCAGGACGGGTGAAACGATTAGGCTTCCTGGACGGCCGGTCTACTGATCCTCTGGAATCCGCCTGACTTTCGGAGCCTGGCAAGAAGAACAGCGAGCACGCTCGCAGCGAGGCGGATCACAGCTTCCGCAGGGCCACTTCCTCGACCAGGTGGTTGGCGCCCTTGCGCAGGATGAGATCGGCCCGCGCCCGCGTCGGCAGGATGTTCTCGCGCAGGTTCTTCAGGTTGATGTTGGTCCACAGTCCTTCGGCGATGGCGCGCGCCGCATCCTCCGACAGCTGCGAATAGCGGTGGAAGAAGGAGTCCGGATTGCGGAAGGCGGTTTCGCGCAGCCGCATGAAGCGCTGGATGTACCACTGGTGGATCAGCTTCTCGTCGGCATCGATGTAGATGGCGAAGTCGAAGAAGTCGGACAGGAAAGGCACGATCTTGCCGTCCCTCGGCAATTTGCCCGGCTGCAGCACGTTGATGCCTTCGAAGATCAATATGTCCGGCCTGTCGATGGTGACGAATTCGCCAGGAATGACGTCGTAGGTCAGGTGCGAATAGACCGGCGCGCGGACATTGCGCTGCGCCGACTTGATGCCGGACAGGAACCGGAGCAGCGCGCCGACATCGTAGCTGTCTGGAAAGCCCTTGCGCTCCATCAGATTGTCGCGGCGCAGGATCTCGTTGGGCAGAAGGAAACCGTCGGTGGTGATGAGATCGACCTTCGGGCTCGATGGCCAGCGCGCCAGCAATTCCTTCAAGACGCGCGCCGTGGTCGATTTGCCGACCGCGACCGAGCCGGCGATGCCGATGATGAACGGCGTCTTGACCACGTCCTGCGCGTTGAAGAAGGCCTGGCGCTGCCGGAACAAGAGCTGACTTGCCTCGACATGCGCCGAGAGCAAGCGGGAAAGCGAGAGGTAGATGCGCTTGACCTCTTCGAGATCGACCGGGTCGTTCAGCGACCGCAAGCGGTCGATCTCGTCCTCGGTCAGCGTCAGCGGGGTGTCGGCGCGGAACTGCGACCATTGCTCGGCAGAGAAGAAACGATAGGGGGAGTATTTCTCGGTAGGAGCAAGCTGATCCATCGAGTTTCCTGCCCTCCCTCGCGGTCAGCCCTTGGGCCGCGACGCCTTTTCGGCAACGCCCGAGCGGCCGGTGCGGCCCTCTAGCTCCTTCAGCACCTCGCCCAGCGGCACGCCGGCGATGCCGAGAACGACCAGCCAATGATATATAAGATCGGCGCTTTCCGAAACGAGGCCCTGCCTGTCGCCGCGGATGGCTGCGATCACCGTCTCGACGGCTTCCTCGCCAAGCTTCTGCGCCGCCTTGTCGATGCCCTTGGCAAACAGTTTCGCCGTCCACGAGTCCGGATCGCCGGAATGGGCGCGTTCCCGGATGGTTCTTTCCAGATCGGACAGCGAAAACTCAGTCATTTCGCCGTTTAAGCCCGTTGAACCGGCGAGTCCAGCCGCATCGGCAGCCCGGCCCTGGCCATATGCGCCTTCGCTTCGGCGATGGTGTAAGTGCCGAAGTGGAAGATCGAGGCGGCAAGCACGGCACCCGCATGGCCGTCACGAATGCCTTCCACCATGTGGTCGAGCGTGCCGACGCCACCCGAGGCGATGACCGGCGCGCGCACGGCATCGGCGATGG